>JAUXIR010000344.1 GCA_030620915.1 Geopsychrobacter sp.
ACGCAGGTCAACCTGCTGCAGGAAGTCAATCACCGGGTAAAAAACAACCTTATGGCGCTGGTCGGGCTGTTACACAAAGAGCAGGATAGCGCCCTGGCGAATCACCAGGATGATGTTGTCCCCGTCATCGAAGAGATAGTCAGTCGGGTCCAGAGTCTTGCCACCGTTCATGGTTTATTGTCTGCCAACGAGTGGCAGAATTTGAATCTTGCTGAACTATGTTCAAAGCTTATCAGCGCAACACTCAATGGACTGCAAGGAGTGCAGATACCCCGATTCGAAATTTCGCCAACTCAAATTGAGGTAAACAGCGATCAGGCGCATCATCTGGCGCTGATTATCAACGAATTAACGACCAATGCAATCAAGTATGCCTTTGAGAACGAATCCTTCCCGACCATTTATCTTTCAGCACGTGTGGCTGACGATCTTATCTACCTATCTTTTCGCGATAACGGCTCCGGATTTCCTCAATCTAACTTGGTTGAGGGGCCTCCGGGGGAAAAGCATACCGGACTCCGATTAGTGCAAGGAATCGTCTCCCAGAGTTTAAGAGGGCAAATGACTCTCGATAACGAAAATGGTGCCGTCATCCGTCTTCAATTCCCGCGAGAGGAGCAGGCCTATGTCAGGCAATGAGCAAATCCCCCCCGATCTGGACAATCCTGGATACCGGGTCCTGGTCGCAGAAGACGATTACCTGGTCAGCGAAGAAATCGTGCGTTTATTGAAAGAACTGGGTTATGAACATGTCGGCAGTGCAGCCACCGGGATGCAGGCCGTTGAGATGGTTCACTCCTTAGACCCCGATGTGGTTCTCATGGATATCTGCATGCCGGAGATGGATGGCCTGAGTGCCGCTAAGGTTATTCAACAGGAAAAACCGACCCCCATTGTTGTTTTGACCGCCCATGATTCAGAAGAGATGGTTGCATCGGCAAGCGGGGCAGGGGTCGGAGCCTATCTGACGAAACCGCCGGAAAAGGGCGAGTTGAAGAGGACCATCATGATTGCGGTTGCCCGACATGCTGACCTGATAAACAGCTTCAACCTCTGCCGGCAACTGGAGGTGAAAAATCAGGAACTTCTTCAGGCCCTGAACGAGATCGAGCTGCTCAAGGGACTTCTGCCGATCTGTTCCTACTGCAAAAAAATAAGAGATGACCAGGGCTACTGGGAACAGATAGATACCTATTTTCAAAAAAAGAGCGCTATCGAGTTCACTCACGGCATCTGTCCGGATTGCGTCGATGCCGCGCGCATTAAGATGGGGCTAAAGCCCAAGGGTGGTGAGAAGGATAGCTCCACAAAATAAGGGCTTGATTTGCACACTTCCTTGGCGCGCAACAAGAAAGCAAGGCGTTGGTCGGTGCGTGACCCGAGGGTTTTATATCTGGAAAACGGTAAAGAGAGCAAAGCCTTGCAAATCAACCCCGCAATAACTTCAGACATCCCCGCCCTGTGCAAGCTGCTCACCGATGGTTGCCCTGCGACGATTCATATCCTGATCAAGCCCTGCCCAATGGCAGCGGAATCTGCCCAATATTTAGGCTCAAACAGCCCCCCTGAGTCGTCCCGCCCCGGATCAAAGCTCGGTTGAAATATTGGCACGGTGGTTGCTCATATCCGAAGGGTCATTGCAGGCAGATAAGCGGCCTGTCTCTGAGGATAAAATCTAGCCAGACCGGTGGAACAAGGTTGTTCCACCGCTGAAAATATGAACTGAGGCAAAGGCGCCCCAACCTCCTGAACGGAGTTGGGGCGCCTTTTTTATTTCCCCCCTGATCGGTTCCTTTTGAACCATCAGACACATCATGGATATGCCAATATCCCAAGGAGACGCACAACATGAAGATCAAACAGCTTTCCCTTTCCCTCCTCGCCCTGCTGGTCCTCGCATCCAGTGTCATTCCTGCGTCCGCGATTGAAGTGAGCGGCGACGCCTACGCCGGCATCAACAGCATGTACCTCTGGCGCGGCGACGACCTGAGCAGCGGCGACCCGGTCCTGCAGGGCGGCATGGATCTCAGCTTCAAGGGTGTGACCCTGAGCTACTGGAGCAACTTCAACCTCGACAGCAAAGAGCTCGATGAAACCGATATCGTTATCGACTATTCCACCGATCTGAGCGAACTTCTCTCCCTGAGTGTCGGCGCAATCGTCTATGGACTCGATGGTCTTGCCGACACCACCGAACTCTATGCCGGGATCAGCCTCGCCAGCATTCTAGAGCCTACCCTGACGGTCTACTACGATGTCGATGAGGTTGCAGGTGATCTCTTCGTCACCGCATCCATCGGCCACTCGCTGAACCTGGCCGAGGGGGTCGATCTCAGCCTCGGCGGTCTGGTCAGCTATATCGACACCGATGCCTTCAGCGATCTGCATAACTTCGAGCTCAGTGCCGGCCTCGACTATGCCATCAACGAACAGCTGGTCCTCAGCCCCAGTATCATCTACTCGGCGCCATTGAGCGATGATTCCGATGACTTTGCCTATGGCGACGGTATCGATGAAGAATTCATGGCCGGTTTGGCCTTGAGCCTGAATTTCTAACCCGCAGTTAGAGGCACCACCGATATCAACAAACACGGCCAACCCCTGAAAAGAGGTTGGCCTTGTTTGTCGATGGATTCGACCTAAGCCCGCGGGTGAGTGCTCCAGTGGATCGCTAGAGGACCCCCGTGTGACACAGCCGAAGCGAAGCAGAGGTTTTGCGGAATTCAAACGAGGATGTCTGAGCCGCAGGCGAGTTTTCGAGTGAGCGCAAAGCCGACGTGAAGCG
>JAUXIR010000201.1 GCA_030620915.1 Geopsychrobacter sp.
ATTGATTTTAATTCTGATCCTGTGGCGAACCCTGCTCTGGTCGCCGCCGTGGGCGCCGTCTGTTGCGTCTCCGCGGGCGAGCGGTTTTCTGGTCTTCACTCTTGGGTTCTACCGGTCTCTCTTCACCCTTCGCAACAACAGGTTTCTTGTTTCCGCCTGTTTGTCTCTTTTCTTGTTGGGCCTGCTGATTTGGATTCCGCGGTTGATTGCCGCGTCCGCCGCGCCGCCGGGGGCGTCGGGGTGTTTTTGTCTCTTCGTTAGCTGTCTTCTCGCGTTCGCCGGTTTTTGCGGCCGGGCGTGAAGGCCTTTGTTGCACAATGGCAGCCACATCTTTTTGTGATTTGTGAATGTCGTCGATATGAATTTCGCGTCGACCATCCTTGTCGGCGACGGTAATCTTTTGCGCGAGAACATTGAGTGCGATGACGTCGGCAGGCCCATCGGGAAGGTTCAGCTTTTTACCACATTTGGGCAGGTTTTTGCGCAGCTCGTTGTAGGTGTCATATTCGTAGCCGAGGCAGCAGAGCAGCCGGCCACATTGACCACTGATTTTACTCGGGTTTAATGCCAGACCCTGAGCTTTGGCCATCTTGACCGAGACCGGTGCAAAATTACGCAAGTAGCTGCTGCAGCAGAGTTCTCGACCGCAACAGCCAAGCCCGCCAACCATCTTGGCTTCATCGCGTACGCCAATCTGGCGCATTTCAATCCGGGTGCGGAAGTGTTGGGCCAGATCACGCACCAGTTCGCGAAAATCGATGCGTCCATCTGCGGTAAAATAGAAGACGATTTTTGAACCGTCAAACAGGTATTCGGCGCGCACCAGCTTCATTTCCATCTTGCGCTCTCGGACCCTTTTTTTACAAAACTTCAGGGCTTCTTCTTCGCGGCCGGCGTTTTTGTCGGCCATCTCTATGTCATGCTGGTCCGCTTTTCTCAGGATGGTTTTGAGCTTGGCTTGACAGTTGGCCGGGTCGACTTCGCGCACCAGCCCGATGATGGTTCCGAGGGATTTCCCACGTTCGGTTTCAACAACAACCTGCTCCCTGTCGCTAAGTTCCAGGTTGGTGGCATCAAAATCAAAGAGTTTACCGGCATATTGAAATGAGACGGAAACGATTCGTTTCTTTTCCATGAATATCTGAACTCTCTTTATGACGTTGTCATGCGGCAGTCATCTCCATCAACATCGTTTCCATGGCGAGTTGACGGTTGACGTTGCGCTGTAGGTGGAGTCGCGCCTGATCCAGGGACTCCAGTTTTTTTAAAAGTCCATTGACCTGTTCGGTACGGGACTGGGTGTAAAGTGTTTCGCGTAAATCGATGTTGACCAGCTCAATTTCGGGTCGGCCATGCAGTATTAGCAGCAGGTCCCGATAGTATGATTGAAAAATATCGAGGATCTCGGGGAGATTGTCCTTGTCCTCAGCCAACTCCTGCGCCAGATCGAACAAGGGGAATATCGATCCATTCGAGAGTGATACGAGCGATTTCAGTAACTGTTTACGCCGTTCAAGATAGAGACTGCGATTCTCGCCAAAGGCTTTTTTGAAGCTGCCATTGGATAGTGCCGCCATGATCTGGGCCTCCTGTTCGGAGAGGTCGAGACGATTTTCGAGGATCCCGGCGAGCCGTGAACGACTCAGACGGTTAAAGCGCAGGCGTTGGCAGCGCGACCTGATCGTGTCGAGCAGCATCTCCGGTTTTGCGCTGAGCAGGATCAACAGGGTGCCGGGCAGGGGTTCTTCGAGGGTTTTCAGCAGGGCATTGGCTGCTGCTGCGTTAAGAGTTTCGGCCCCATCAATCAGGCAGACCCTGACATTGGCCTCTAACGGCCGCAGTGAAATGTCTTGCTGAAGCTTGCGAACCTGATCGATTTTAATCTGGGCACCTTCGGCAGTCAGCAGGTGAAGGTCTGGATGGTTGAGATGATCCACCTTACGGCAGGGTGCACATTCACCACAGCCTTCACCCTCTTCACAGAAGAGCGCACGTGCCAGTGCCAGGGCCATCAGTTTCTTCCCGATACCGTCCGGGCCTTCAAATAGATAGGCATGAGCGAGGCGTTTATTTTTGAGCGCCAGGCGAAGAATTTCTTTCTGGCGATCATGATCAATGATGTTGGCAAAAGTCACTGCTGAACCTTCATCTTGTTCAGGAATTTGAGAGTTTTCTGCTGGATTTGAGCGGCCAACTGCTCTATTGAAAGGCTACCGTCAACAATTGCAAAGCGGTCAGGCTCGGCCTTTGCCAGGGCCAGGTAGCCATCTCGGACCCGTTGATGGAAGGCCATTGCTTCGCGTTCAAATCGTCCCTCGGAACTGTCTTGCAATGCAACCTCTCGCGATAACGCACGTTTCAGACCAATATCTGGCTGTAGGTCGATTAGAATTGTCAGGTCGGGAATTGTCGCCTGTGAAGCAACGCAGTTTAATTGACCAATCAACTGTTGATCGAGACCGCGGCCATCGCCCTGATAGGCAAGAGTCGCATCGGTATAGCGATCGCAAAGGACCAGCTTTTCGTCGTCAAGCGCCGGGCGGATAACCTCACTGACATGTTGGGCGCGTGCCGCGGCGTAGAGCAGCAGTTCGGCGGTAGGGTCAAGTGCTGTGTTTTGTGGGTGTAGCAATATGCTGCGGATCTGGTCCGCAATCGCGCAACCACCCGGTTCGCGGGTTTGGACAACCTCATAACCGATTTGCCGTAGCGCAGCGCACAACAGGACAATCTGGGTCGATTTACCCGAACCTTCAATCCCCTCAAATGTTATAAAAAGGCCCATAAATGTTCGATCTGAAAAAGGAGTTGGAATCAGCCTGAACTAAAGTCCAGGTGGATCAGGGAATCATCTATTGATTATGCCTCTGACGTTAATCGTGTCATTATAGGAACTGCAAGTCGATGAAGCAAGGAGAAACGCCGGTTTCTTACGGCTGTCCCGGCTTCGAATTGTCTCTGTGCCGGCCCGCTTATTAAGTTTGAACATCCAGGGGCTTTTCGTTATACTTCGCCGGTTAATCGGCGGCGAGAACCCCTTGGCAATAAAAGGAAATCAGCGTATAAAATGTCGGATTTTTCGATTGAGAAGCTTCAGCAAGAGTTGGGATATGTTTTTAATGATCCCGCTCTGCCTCTGCAGGCCCTGACCCATAAATCGTTCAGTAACGAGCAGCGTAATGATGAGTTACACAATGAACGGCTCGAATTCCTTGGTGATGCCGTGCTTGAATTGGCAGTAAGTGACAGAATTTACAAGATTTATCCAGATATCCCCGAAGGGGGTCTGACGCGAATTCGGGCCGAGGTGGTTTGCGAAAAAGGCTTGGCCAAGATCGCCAGACGCCTCGACCTTGGTTTGGGGTTGCGACTCGGTCGTGGTGAAGAGAAGTGTGGTGGTCGCACAAAGGCGAGTTTGTTGTCGGATGCTCTTGAGGCTTTGATCGGCGCGGTCTTTTTGGAAGGTGGCTTTGGGGCCGCTTGCGCCCTTGTGCAGAAGGTTTTCGCTCAAGACCTGGAGAATTCGGCCAATATCCGCTATGGAACCGACTATAAAACCGCGCTGCAGGAGAATTTGCAGGCGCGATTTGGGCGCCTTCCCGAATACCAGTTGACCAGGGTTGATGGCCCTGACCATGGGCGTGTGTTCACCATTCAGGTCAGTTTTGATGGCCGCGAACTTGGTTGTGGAGAGGGCAGTAGTAAGAAACAGGCGGAACAGAACGCCGCATCCGAGGCACTGCTGCATAGCTTTGTTGTTGGATTGGAGGATAATTGATGACTGAACAGCAGACTTTTCGTAGTGGTTTTGTTTCTCTGGTCGGACGACCCAATGTTGGCAAGTCAACCCTGCTGAATAAAATCCTTGGGCAGAAAATCGCCATAACTTCGAATAAACCCCAGACCACGCGTAACCGGATTCTGGGTATCCATAACCTTCCCGACGGACAGGTTATGTTTCTGGATACCCCGGGGATTCATAAGGCCCAGGGGAAATTGAACCACTTTATGGTCGATCAGGCGATTGCGGCTTGTAGCGATATCGATCTGGCTTTTTTTCTGGTTGAGGCGACATCTCTGCCTGGTGGTGGTGATGAATATGTACTTAATATTCTCAAGAGATCCAAGGTGCCGGTCGTGCTGGTCATCAACAAGATCGATCTGGTCGATCCTCCACGGCTGCTGAGGTTGATAGAGGCCTTCTCATTGAAGCATCAGTTTCACGCTGTCGTTCCTCTTTCAGCCAAGACCGGTAACGGTGTCGATTTGCTGCTGAAAGAGATCGAGCCTTTTTTGAGCGAAGGGCCAAGATATTTCCCCGAGGATA
>JAUXIR010000289.1 GCA_030620915.1 Geopsychrobacter sp.
ACCAGGCTGCCATCTTCGAGGCGATCGATGCGATCGATAATGGTTTGAATCTGTAAAGGGCCAATCTCCATCGGCAGTTTCTTTTCGCACTGAACGACCTGAAAAGGAACACGCTCTTGCTCAATGAGAGTCAACCACTCTTCGATCAGATTCTGCAGCCGACTCTGCTCAATAACAACCAGAGCGGATTGCCGCTCGCGGGGATCTTCAAAACTGTGGTCTAGGGATCGAGCAACCGCATGCACTATCTGCTCACTGCGCTCCCTATCAGACAGGGCGTTTAAAGTCCGCTGGTCTTTGACCTCTGTCCAGAAGAATTCAAGGGCCTTGTGCAGCAGATTGCCCCGCGTCATTGCATCCAGCCCCGGCTGGGCTTCATCAAAGCTATAGGCCCCCAAGCGATGGCGAGCAAAGGCGCGAAACGGGCAGAGCGCCTGATCCTTGAGGATGCTGGTGCCGCCCTCCGCCCGTTCAGCCGTAAGGGCAGGGCCATGCGTATCGCTAAGCTCATCAAGCGAAACCGGGTGGGCCAGCATCTGAGTGCGCAGGTCGGACGCAGGAGCAAAGGCAGGTTCGGTCACCGGTAAGTCATGTATCAACGGGCTGGGTCGCAGGTCGCAATCACCATCGCGCCGGGCATAGCTGAATATCGTCGCGGGACTCGCCGCTTTCAGACGGGCTATCACCTGCCGGGCAAAATCGAGTTCGCGCTCGGCACTCGAATGTGGCATCTGCTCGGCAATCTGCAGGCCGACCGGTAAAAACGGATTCGGCCGCGCGGGGGTCGGCAAGGCATCTTCGGTCATCCCCATCACCCAGAGATGATCAAACTCAAGCCCGGCCGATTCGAGCAGACCGACCACCTGCACCGGCCCGGTCGGCGCTTCGAGTTGGAACTCGATCTCGGCTGCTAGGCGACGCAGCATACTGAGTGCAACAGAGCGTTTAACCGGTGGCGATACCGCATCGAGTGACGCCAGGGCAGGCAACAATTTATCGCGCCAGGCCTTAATCATCTGATATTCACTGCTCGCCAGACTTCGTTCCCCCGGCCAGCCAACCTTTTCATTTTCTAAGGTTGCAGAGAACTCCGTGGCCCATTCACCCGGCATTTTGCGTTTCCCCCCAGCGGCCTGCTTAACCAGACGGTTCAGGCAAACAGCAAATTGAGGAGCCTTGCCCTCGCCCGGAGGGATGTCACTATCCTTTGCTGGTTTTTTAGATGCGGTCAATTCGATGATGCGCTGAGACCGAAAGCTCTGCTGCCGAAAAGAACGCAACTGACTGTCGAAAATCGCACGACAGTCGGCTTCGACCATACTGGATCCCAGATAGGGGGTTCGCAGCAGAAAGCTGACCTGATCGAGATTCAGCTGCCGCCCAACGGCGAGAATCTCGAGGGCGGCGTGAATCGGCCCCTGTTCAATCAGTGGAGCTCCCAGAGACAGACTGAAAGCCGACTCCTCATCATCAAGCCGCAGCACCGCTTCCGGATCGATCTGATCACGGAAGATTCGCTCAATCGGATTGCGTCGTGCCCGCAGATCGGCCACCACTATCCCGATCGACTCCGCACCCTGCTCCAGGAGTCCACGCGCCCAGCAGGCAGCTTGCTGCATTTCATGTTGCGGATCATTGGCCGCATAGAGTCCGGGCAGATTTGCGGGTGAGCAATCAGCTTGGACCTCTTCGACCACCCCACCACAGGCCTCAACCTGCCGATGCAGTTTCAACAGACCGGGACTGAGCTGATCAAAACCGGTCAGCAACAGATGGGTAGGACAGGGTAGTGTTTCCGTTTGCAACGCATCGAACAGCAGATCGGCCAGGGCGGGTCGATCGAACCAACCCTGTTCAGCACAGATCTTCCGGTCGTTCATCAGCCATTTTTTAAAGACCCGCTGATCCTCGGTCAGAGGCAAAGAATCGAGTGAAAGGCCATATTCACTCAGCAGTTGCGCTGCCTGACGAGCCTTCTCGGCGGTGGCCGAAAGCTGCAACAGCTCTTTCTCGCTGCCAGCCGAATCTGCTTCGATAATCTGTTCCCAGAGACGCTTCAACGGTGGACCCTGCAGCAACCGCCAGCCCTCACCCAGTTCGTCGATCATGCGATCCAACCAGGCATCCAGGCTGTGTATTTGCGGGGTCGGCCAGACCTGCTTGTCCAGCAGTTGCATCTGGCGGTCATAGGCCGCCTGCAGATGGCGCGACAGACGCTTGTTCGAGGTCAGGATCAATGCTCCGCTAGCTGCAGCGTTGATTATTTTTTCAAAAAATGGTGTCACGAATGAACGCCTCTAAAAAAAGGAGAAAAGATGATAGGGATGTTAGTGTTTTTCTCGCGTGCTGACAACTTCAAGCATCCGCTTCATGCGTAACAGAGAATGTCATTTTCATGCCAGCTCAGCCAGGGATTCCCTGCGGAGTCGACGACGGGCCTCAGTAAGCTGACGTGATGATTCCTCATCATCCCAGCCAATTTCAGTAGCCATAATCCGCACCGTGAGCGGCAGAGCGTCCAGGGTTGCCTGATAATCGAGGAGTGCCAGCGGCAGGCGCCTGGTCAAGACATCGAGGGGCTTACAGGCAAATTCATAGCGTACTGCAAACAGCACTTCGGCTTGTAAATACGGGAACTCCGGGTGAAGACGACCCTCTGCCTCGGCAGTCATTTCTGCCACCAAATCAGCAGACTCACCGTAAAAATTCTTCAGGTGTGCGACATCGATCGTTCGATTCGCTAGAGGCCCTGCAATCAGCCCAACCGGCAAACTCGTGATCGCCTGGCATTTTGTCCGACAAGGCAAGGCTTCCAGCTTTTTTACCGCAACCACGCGGTCAACCAGTTTTTCGGCCATCCGCCGATAGCTGGTCCACTTGCCGCCAGCGATACTGAATACCCCCTGCTCCTCCTTGATCAGAAAATCACGGCGCAGTTGCGAACTGCCCCTACTCTCAGGGTTCTGCACCAGTGGCCGCAAGCCACTCCAGCATGCGCGGATATCTTCTCTTTGCGGAGGAGGATCAAGCACAGTCCTCAGGTGACGCAACAGGTATTCAACCTCCCCTGCAGTCGCACGCGGCGTTTCAGTAATCTTGGCCGGTAAGTCGGTCGTACCGACCAAGCAGTGCCCTTCCCAGGGGAGCACAAAAAGGACCCGATTATCTTCGGTCTCCGAAATCAGCAGACCAATCTCAGGCGGGGGATATTTCCGTCGATCAAGAACAATATGCACGCCTGAACTGGTCTGCAACAAGGGCTTTGCCGCTCCATCGAGGCTGCGAAAAAGATCGCAAAAAGGACCGGTGGCATTAACCAGAGTCCGCGCCTTAATTTCGAAGTTCTCTCCGGA
>JAUXIR010000312.1 GCA_030620915.1 Geopsychrobacter sp.
GCGGCGAGGCGCAGTCCGTCACTGATACTGGGATAGACATGCACCGTCGTTGCTAGATCGACCACGTTCAGGCCAAAACGGATTGCCAGGGTCGCTTCGTGGATGATATCTGCCGCGCGCGGCACCAGCATCTGCACCCCCAGAACTTTGCCGGAACCCTGCTCGGCACAGAGTAGCACGCCGCCCTGTCGATCCCCCATGACATGTGCCTTGGGGACCCGGTCGAGATCGAGATAGTTCTCAATCGCCTGTATGCCGTTGACTTCTGCGGTCAAACGATCCATCCCGACCGTGGCAAATTCCGGATCGACAAAGACCGCCATCGGCGTCAAGCGGTGATCGATGGTGGCGCCGGCGGCAGGGTCAAGCATGTTCTCCATCGCCGTCAGCGCTTCACGCGCGCCAGCCGGGGCAATCAAGGGTGCGCCGGTGACATCGCCGGCCGCCCAGATACCGGGACAGGTTGTGCGTAATTGGCGATCAACCTGAATAAACCCGGTCGACAGGGTTTGTACCCCGGCTTTTCCCAGCCCGATCCCCTCGCTGGCGGGAGTGGTACCGACCGCCAGCATCAGCTGTTCAGCGCAGAGTTCAAGGATTTCATCCCCGACTCGGGCATGCAGACAGATCTGGTTGCCGCGCTGTTCGACCTTCTCCGTTTCGGCGTTAAAGCGAAAGGAAATCCCTTCATCTTCCAGGATCTGCTGAAATTGTCGGGTCAGGCGCGGGTCGAATTCGCTCAGCAGCAGCGGCCCGTGTTCAAGGATTGTCACCCTGGTGCCGAAGCGAGAAAACATCTGGCCCATCTCCAGCGCGATGACTCCGCCACCGAGGATCAGCAATGACTCCGGGAAACAGGGGAGATGCAGGGCACTGTAGCTGGTCAGGTAGTCGATTTCGTCGAGGCCGGGAATCGGCACCACGCGTGGCGTACCGCCGGTGGCGATCAGAACCTTGTTGCAGCGAATGATGTCTGAGCCGACCTGGACTTCGTGGGGCGAAAGAAAAGCTGCGTGACCACGCAGAACCTCGAGATTGGGGGTGTTCTCCAGCTCATGCTGGTAGTGGCTTTCACGCAGGGTTTCGACCGCCTGGCGTTTAAGGGCCATCAGGGTGGCACAGTCCGGGTGTCCAGCGGTCAGATTGAGCCCCCAGTTCATGCCGCGGCGCGCGGCGTGGTACATCTCGGCTTTATCGATCAGGGTCTTGCTCGGGATGCAGCCCCAGTTGACGCAGGTGCCGCCCAGGTGGCTCTGCTCGACCATCAGAACCTGCTTCCCCCGTGCGGCAGCAAGGCGGGCAGCTGCGAAGGCGGTGGTGCCGGAGCCGAGAATTAGAATATCTGGGTGGTGGGGCATTGTGATCTCCTCCGTTGACCCTGATAGAATAACAGAAGCGCAATGCAGAGGGGTGAGATTACTGCCAATTCAGGCAGAGAGCCGCAGCTTCGCCTTGGTACTCAGGGGCGAATCGTGAAAATTTTCGATACAGCGCCGGTAGTACTGGCCGGCGACATCGGTCAAGCCCATGGTTTCGAAGGTTCGTGCACATTGAAATAGCGCTTTTTCCAGCACCTGCGTCGGGGTGCTTTTGTCTTTGCAAACCATTTCAAGACAGCGTGACGACATTTCGAAGTTGTTGTGGCGATGAAAAATATTGGCCAGACGATACATGGTTGCGGCATCAAGCCCCTTCATATAGAGCCTGAAGTAATCCTGAAAGGCGTGCATCGCCTCGTCCGGACGACTGCGCACCAGCTGCGGGATAACCTTCTGATAGAGCCGGTCCGCTTCTGCTGTCGCTGAGAATTTGCTTCGCAGGCGGGCGAGCAATAATAGGGCTTCACAGTTCTCGGAATCTTTTTTCAGCAGCAGGCGCAGCGAGTCTTCCCCCTCCCCAATCCCCGAACCGATATTGGCATTCACCGATTGACTGCCGATCTCTAAATGCCGCTCGGTGACCGCATCCTCATTCAGCTTGAAGATTGAGGCCAGCGCGATGCCGCAGAGCATCCCGCCGATATGCGCCCAGTGGCCGATATTCGAGCTGCTGGTTCCGGCCAGTTGCTGAACGCCACCGTTGAGATCGGCGAGAAAGAACAGACCGATGATGACCAGTGAATTGAGCCGCACCTTAAGGCTGATCGGCAGAATAAGCGAAAAGATGCCGAGAATCGGCAGCGGAAAGACCATGCTCTTGAAATAGCAACGGACCGCAAAAACTCCCATCACGCCGGCGATGGCACCCGAAGCTCCGAGGATATGCGCCGGGTTGCCTGAAATCGCACAGGCGAGCAGATAGGTGATATTGGCCACGATGCCCGCCGCCAGGTAAAAAAGACTGAAGCGGAGCGCGCCGATGCGTCGTTCGATCACAGTGCCGACCGCCCAGAGAAAGAGCATATTGCCCCAGAGGTGAGCGTGGCTGGCATGTAGAAAGAGCGAGCTGAAGAGACTCAGCGGCACATTCAGCAGGTTTGGCTGGTAGGGCAGAAAAACCAGATGGTTGAAAATCAGTTGCGGATTTATCTGCATTTCGAACAGGTAGTAGATCAGTACGTTAACCAGAATCAGACTGTAGGTCACCCGCGGCAGGTATTCCTGAGCGCGCTCCTCCTTGGAATACATTACCGGCATGAAGGTGTTGTGTTGGGCCAGCAGTTGAGTGGCCGACTGGTCCGTTGCCACCGCCTGCATGCGGATGTAGAGGAGAAAGCCGAGCGGAAAAATCAGAAAGATAAAGTTCAGCAAGCCGCCTAGAAAGCCGCGTAGCAGCAGGATGGCGAGGATGAGCCCAAAGGCCTTGAGGATAAAGAGTTGCTCGGGGTGTTGGCTGAAATGGGTTTCTTCAACTTGAGGTTCAGCTGGTCTTTGCTGCGGGTTTTCGGCCCGTCGTGCCTGGATTTCCTCAAAGCGTGAGAAGAGCAGGCCGCAGCGCTGACATGTGTCACCGACCTGTTCTTTGGTAAAACACTTCGGACAGATGCGCCCCGCGGTTTCGGCAGCGAGAATTTGCTCCGTTTCCGGCGTAAGGGGTTCTGCCGGCTTGGCAACCGGTGGTGGTGCTTCCGGCCGGGTGTCACAGAGGAGGCCTATCCGGTCGAAAAAATCC
>JAUXIR010000125.1 GCA_030620915.1 Geopsychrobacter sp.
GCCAGCCTAATTTCTCGGCTGGACCCTGGCAAGCCTGCTGGCCATCCCTTTCTGCTCATCATTCCTCTTACAAAGTAGCGCTCTGATCCCCGTCTTGATCGGCGGCCTGCTGGTCATCCCCTTTTCATTCCTGCTGATCAGCTTCGGTCCACGCTTTCTACCGGCACCGGAAGTGGCCTTACTCATGCTGCTGGAAACCATTCTGGGCCCATTCCTGGTCTGGTTTTTCCTGGGGGAAGAACCGGGCCGGTTCGCCCTGCTGGGTGGAGGCATTGTGATCGGGATGCTGGGTTGGCATTCCCTTGCGGGTCTGATCAGTTGGCAGAACCTGCGCGGACGATATGTCCGATAGTCCGATTTTAACCGGGACTAAGAATAGCTTCATATCGAATGCGAAGATATCTCCGCCAGTACTTACTAAGGATGGGGGAGCAAGGGTTTTGGTGGCAATTCATTACCCCAATGGCGTGAGAGCTTATCCCTTTGCGCGCAAACTACTTTTCAGAATGAAGAACTCAAGAATTCCAGAAAACATGGAACCGAGGATAATACCCAAACGTTCGTCAACTAACAGGTTGGTGTCCACTTTTTCCAGCCTACCTCAATAACATGGTGTCCACTATTGCGGACCGACCTCACTGAAGATGGTCGGGAAAAAGCTGGCAAGAAAGGCCAGGCATGCTTTCACCGCATCATTGGGAACAAGATAGCCCGGCGCGATCAAATAGTTGACCCAGAATCCATCGATCATCGCTGTCAAGGCAACCGCTATCGCCTGCAGACTCATGCCATTAATGGTTTCATCACCTTGGGCCAACTGACGCAACAATCCCTCCACCTCGGCCTCGTACTCGCGGTCAATTTTCTTAGACATCTCCAGATAGGTTTGCCGGTGAGGGGTTAGCCCCCAGAACGCCATCCATACCGTCAGTTTTTTGTGGTCGGCGATGGGCGGATTGAGCAGGGTCACAATGAGGTTTCTCAGGCGAGATGCCGGGCTCTGGTTAAGATCAGATAAAATGTTACGCCAGGCCTGTTCGTGCTCCAGGTAGAGCATACGAAATGCCTCGAGCATCAGCTGATCTTTGGTATTGAAATGGAAATTGCAGATCCCCCGAGACAGCCCGGTACGTTCGGCAACTTTGCCCAGGGTGACTCCGGCAAGCCCCTCATCGGCAAGGATATCGATGGTGGCATCGAGGAGTTTCCGACGGGTAATCTGTTTCTGTTCGGAGCGACTCGGACTCTTGTTACTGGATGGCATAGGCGGCTCTCAGGTTGCATTCAGGGGATCAGCAAACATCTTCTTGACGCTAACACTGAACATACGTATAGTCAATCCACGCCCACTGAATGGTCGTTCAGCCAGCGAAAAACATATCAACCCGTTCCAGCCTAAGGTATCAAGTAATGAGCAAGTCCAAATCAGCCACCCTCGGAGTTTTGTTTGTCTCCTTTATCTGGGGGGTCGAATTTGTCCTGATCCACAATGCCATTGCCCTATTGGAGCCACACAGCTTCAATGCGGTGCGTTTCGGTATTGCCAGTCTGTTTGTCGGGCTCTGTATGGGCTATTGGAAAATACGCGGCGGCTTCAACTGGCGTATGCTCAGGCATGGTTGCTTATTAGGGCTGCTGCTCTATCTGGGTTTCACCTTCCAGACCTTCGGACTTCTCTACACGAGCGTTTCCAACTGCGGGTTTATTACCAGTCTGAATGTAATGCTGGTTCCCATCATTGCACTTTTTCTGCTCGGGGAGCGCCTGCGTCTGTTGACAGTGTTCGGCGTAGGGGTTGCTGCTGCTGGGCTCTACTTTCTCACCGCGGCAGGTGATGCGCCCTTCAACTTCGGGGATCTATTGACCCTTATCTGCGCCCTGATGTTTGCTTTGCACATCGTCTATACCGGCAAGTACGGGCGGGAGCATGGGGCCTTAGCACTGACCCTGGTGCAACTGTTGACCGTTTCGGTCCTCAGCCTCGGTTCAGCCTTGGTCTCTGAAGACTGGCAGCGCTTGCTCGATCCCGGGGTTGTCGGAAATCCTGATGTCCTTTTTGCCATCCTTGTCGCCTCAATTCTGGGCACCGGCCTAGCGGTCATGATTCAAACCCTGGCTCAGGGTCACCTGAGTTCAACGCGAGTGGCACTGATTTATTCTCTGGAGCCGATCTTTGCCGCCCTGACGGCCTTTCTGATATTAAATGAGCAGTTGCCGGCGGCGGCGGGACTCGGTGCAGCCATGATCCTGGCCGGTATCCTTCTGGCCGAGCTGCCAACATTGAGGACCAAAGAAATGCTGCCAGCCGAAGGGGAATGAGGAGGGTCAACATTTGCTGTTGTTCGACATGATTGATTTCATCCCCTGAAAAAATGCGGTCATTTTCAACAAGGCGGGCCCGACGCTATCGCCGGGCCCGCCTTGTTTTATAACAGCTGTCTGTAAATTGTTATCAGCCCCGTGCTTCCAGGGTCGCCTGCATGACTGCCGATCCCAACTTCTGACGCTTCTCCCGTGGGGAACCTTCGATGGAGCGTTGTTTCATCTGCAAAACCTTGACCTTAACGATCTCCGGATCCTTCTCCTGGAATACCAGAGCACCCGGCTGGCACTCCTTGACACAGGCGGGATCACCATCACAGGTATCACACTTATAAGCACAGCTATTGTCATTCAGCTCGATCATCCCGTAAGGACAGGCGGTAACACAGTCGCCACAGCCGGTACATTTTTCCGCATCGACCACCACGACATCATCTTCATTACGCGAGATGGCAATGACCGGGCAGGCCTTAAGGCAGGACGCGCCGGGGCACTGGAAGCAGACACTCGGAACCGAGCACCCCTCCAGGGAGTAGTTATTGATCTGCACCCGGGAGCGGGAAGGACGAAAAGCACCCTCTTTGGCCGCCGAGCAGGCATAGGAACAACGGTTACAGCCGGTACAGAGATCTGGTTTGGCAAACAGTAACTTTTTCATCAACATGTCTCCTTAAGACGCGAAGGCATCCAAGCCTAGCTCAGCAATTTTCGTAGCAGAGGGGATTCCATTCTCATCCCAATCCCGCATCCGGTAATAGACCTGCTTGGCCTGCTCAAAGTCCTCAAGACCAAAGACCCGTCCCTCACTCGGTCCGGCCTTCTCCAATTTGCGGTTAAGGACCTTCTCCGGCAGGCTGTCTTCCTTGGCGCTAAAACCGTTCTTAACATTGAACAGGCGGTTAAGATTCCAGATCCGCTCTCCGGCCCGATCAATTTCATCGGCACTCACCTCTTCACCCAGAGCGCTAGTCAGAAGGTCGGCAAGGATTTCACTGTCAAGGGTCGCCCAGAATTCACAGAATCCCAGGGACCATTTAACACTGTTGAAGTTCTGCATCGCCTGGACTTCTTCTACCAATGTGCTGGTATCGAAGGGGTCCTCGGCAAAGAGGGTAAAGGCCCGCAGGTGGCAGGCGCCCCGTTCGCTGGTTGCATAGGCAACCCCCATCCCGTAATTGCCGCGCGGATCATAGGCCGGCATCTCCAGCCCCTTGACCTCCATCGACATATCGGTCGCATGATATTTTTCGGCCAATTTCTTGGCACCCAATGCCAGATCGCGACCGCGCTCGGTGGAGAGATTGGCAATCTCGGTAACGACCTTGAAGAAATCGACATCACCGAATTTCAGCCCGAGGTCGCCGCGGCCGCTCTCGGTGATATCCATTGCCAGGGCGACCGTGTTGGCGCAACTCATGATATCCAGCCCCAGATCATCACAGAGGCTGTTGTAGCGGATGATCGACTCCATGTCATACACATCGCAGTTAGCACCGGCCAGAGCCAGGGCTTCATATTCGGGGCCCTCGACTTTGGCATCACCGATACGGGTAAATTTGCCGCAAGCCTGCGGACAACTCGCACAGCCGCGCTCTCCTTGCTTGACCGCCTTAATCGCATCGGTATTGATCGACTGCAGCCGTTCGCTCGACCCTTGGGTAAAGTTCCGCACCGGCAGCACCCCGACTTCGCTGGTCACATCGACGAGCACCGGGGTGCCATCGGTCTTTGCCCAGAGATTCAATTCATCGAAAAGGTTGGTCTCCTTGTAATGGCTCGCCTTCGCCCAGAAACCCTGCAGATCTGCAACCTTAACCGCTCCGGTACCACGGCAGACGATCCCCTTCAGGTTTTTGCTACCGAACAGTGCACCGCCACCGGCACGCCCCATCTGGCGATAGGCATCGGAACCGATAATCGCATAGGGGACCTGCTGTTCGCCGGCCGGACCGATCGCAAGACATCTGGCATCCGGGGTCCCGACCGCTTCTTCGAGGCTCTTTTCGGTTTCGAAGATTCCCTTGCCGGTCAACGCCTCGGCCGACTCAAGGCTGACCTCATCGTCGACAATTTTCAGGTAGACGGGCGCAGCGGCCCTGCCCTTGATAATAATTCCGTCATAACCGGCAAACTTGAGCTCAGGACCGAAGGCGCCGCCGACATTGGTATTGAAGATGGTTCCGGTCAGCGGAGATTTGGAGGTCATCGAGGTTCGCCCGGTCATCGGAACGATGGTCCCGGTCAGGGCACCTGGCATGATGACCAGGGCGTTCTCCGCTGAAAACGGATCCACATCGGGCGAGACGGCATCCCAATAGTAACGGGTCGCCAGTCCGTAACTGCCCCAGTACTCCCGGGCCCAGTCCATCCGGAGTGGCTCCTTGCTCAGTTGACCGGTGGTCAGGTCGACAATCAGCACCTTCCCTGCAAAAAGATTCATCTTATATTTCCTTCTGTTTTAAGTAATGGGACGCAGGCCAGAGGTTGCTATTTCACCTCAGGTAACAGGCCTTCCAGTTGCGGCTCAAATATCTTCCAGACCCTTGTCTGCAGCTGAGCCATGAATTCAGGGGAAGTGATATTGGGCAGGTTGATGTGCGGATTCGGGTTTTCAACCACTTCGGCCGGCAGGCAGAACTCCGCCTTGCTGTAGCCCTGCCGCAGCTCCAGTGCCAGGCCGCGCAAAAATGCCTTGCGAACCGCGGCACGGATCGCTTCAGCTGTGATCTCCAGGTCGAACTCGCTCTTCAGACAAGCCACCACCATTTCCGTGCCGATCCCTTTGGCGATATCGAAGAATTTGCACAGCCCGATCATATCGAAACCGACGATATGCAGTTTGTCCTCGGTAATCCCCTTGACCCAGGAGTCGACATCCGACTTCCCCTCACGGGTGAGCAGACCGTAGGTGCCCATCGACATGTGGCCCCCGGCGATGGCCCAGGCGTAACCGGGGTTGGTCTCCGGCTGATAGGCTGCGATCTCCAGACCCTTGACATGATAGGCGTAGGCGGTCTCGCCCAGACTTTCGGAGAGGCGCATGGAACCCTTGCCGATCTCCGGCAACTGCCCTTCACCTGCCTGGATGATCAGCTCACGAATCTTTTCATAATCACCGAAGGTCGCGCCGTTCAGGATCGGCCTTTCGGGATGCCGCTCGTTATAGGCGAGCGCATAGGAGATGGTCACTCCGAGCGAGATGGAATCCATGCCGTAATTGTCGCCGAGTTGAATCAGGCGGGCCGCCTGCCCGGCATCGTGAATCCCGAGGTTGGTGCCGAGCAGGTTGAGCGGCTCGTAATCGAACTTGGCGATGAACTCTCCCTTGCTGCCATCGGCTCTCTTCTCGGAGATGTTGTTGTGACAGGTGATACCGCAGCGGAAACAGGCTTGCGATTTGATGTCGTACTTGGGCTCGACATTCTCGCGCAAC
>JAUXIR010000360.1 GCA_030620915.1 Geopsychrobacter sp.
CGTGAAGGCCTTGGAGGTCTCGACCTTGACCAGATTCTGATTGAGCGCGGTCATGATCCGCGCCAGCGGCAGCATGAAATAGGGCAGCGCCGAGGTCATATGACCGATAAAACCGGGCGCGGCGGTATGCACCGACTGAGCAACCAGTTTCTGTTTAACGAACTCGGTATATTCTGAAACGTAGGTCGGTTCTTCGGGGATCACCGGCGAAAGGAAGTCGGCCTCGATCTCTTCGATATTACGTTCCAGGGCAACGATATGCGTGCCCAGAAACCCGGCAACATCGTCGGAAATGGCCTGATCGATGGCACCCAGGGTCGAATCGGGGGCTTCGGGAACGGTGAAGATCCGGTAGAGGGTTTCCAGGTTGGCGCGTGCGGCTTCTTTTGATTTCGGCATAGTTCTTAGCGCTATCTTTTCAAAAACGAGGCGAGAAGCGAGAGACAGGAAGCGAGAAAGCCCTCACCCCTTACCCCTCACACCTCACCGCTTCAGGCAGCAGGAAGCAATTATCGATCAAGCGGGTCTTGCCAAGATAAACGGCCAGCAGCAGGACCGAGTCGGCATCGACCTGCGGTTGATTCTGCAGGCTGAACTGATGACAGATCTGCAGATAATCGATCCGTGGCCCTGGATTGACCTCGATCAGCGCCCGCACGGCACCCAGGATCTGTGCACTGTCACCCATCCCCTCGGAAACGAGCTGCCGGGCGGCGGCGAGGGATTGAGAAAGCGTCAGCGCCTGAATTCGCTGTTCGGCCGACAGGTAGCTGTTACGCGAACTCAGGGCCAGCCCGTCCGTTTCGCGCACAATCGGCAAACCGACGATCTCAAGCGGCATATTCTGATCGAGAGCCATGCGTCTGATGACCGCCAGTTGCTGGAAATCCTTATTGCCGAAGAAGGCGATATCGGGTAGCACGATATTAAACAGCTTGGAGACAACCGTCGTCACCCCACGGAAATGTCCGGGACGGCTGGCGCCACAGAGCAGCTCAGTGATCCCTTCGACATCGACCCAGGTTGCATAGCCGCGCGGATACATCTGGCCAGCGCTGGGGGCAAAGATGACATCGACCCCGGCCTTTTCAGCCAGGGCGCCGTCGGCCTTAAGATCACGCGGGTAATCTTCATAGTCTTCACCAACCCCGAACTGAGCCGGATTGACAAAGATCGAGAGCACCAGCAGATCGCCGTTTTTACGCCCCTCTTCCAGCAGCGACAGGTGCCCCCGATGCAAGAAACCCATGGTCGGCACAAAGGCGATCCGTCGGCCGGCGGCCTTCTGCTGCCGGCTCCACTGCTGCATTTCAGATACTGAGGTTATGGTAATCATAAGCAAAGATGGCATTTGGCGCTAGGCGTTTGGCCTTGGGTAAAAACAGGGTCAAAACCATAATGCCATAGCGGCCAGCCGCATTCTCCAAAGATCATAGTTAATATTTTAGGTTTTCCCAGCGCCAAAAGCCCAACGCCCAGCACCAGATTTCTTACTTAAAACTATGCTCGTCCGCGGGGAAGGTCCCGCCCTTGACCTCACCGATATAGGCATTAATGCCATCACTGATGGTCTGACGGGCGTCGGCAAAGCGTTTAACAAACTTGGGCGAGTATTTGTCGCACAGACCGAGGATGTCGTGGATGACCAGCACCTGACCGTCACAATCGGGACCGGCACCGATGCCGATGGTCGGAATACCGAGTGCGGCGCTGATCTGTGCGGCGAGGCTGGCCGGAACCCCCTCAAGCACCACGGCGAAGGCGCCGGCCTCTTCTACCGCCTTGGCATCGGCGAGGATCTGCTGGGCCTGAGCCTCCTGACGGCCCTGCACCTTGAAACCGCCCATGCGATGGATCGATTGCGGGGTCAGTCCGACATGGGCCATCACCGGGATATCGATCGCCGTAATCGCGGCGATGGTCGCTGCGATATTGACCCCCCCTTCGAGCTTAACCGCCTGGGCCCCGGCCTCCTTGATCAAACGGCCGGCATTGCGCCGTGCATCGCTCTGATCGATCTGATAGGACATGAACGGCATGTCGGCAACCACCAGCGCCTGCGCTGAGGCACGCACCACCGGCCTGGTGTGATAGATCATCTCATCCATGGTCACCGGCAGGGTATTATCATAGCCGGAGAAGACCGAACCGACCGAATCGCCGACCAGAATAATATCGATGCCGGCCTGGTCCATCAACTGAGCAAAGGGGTAATCGTAGGCGGTCAATACCGTGATCTTCTCAGCAGAATCTTTCATTCGGGCGATATCGTGAATTGTCTTTCTTTTTTTCACAGCAGTTATCCCGTTCCAACAAAAAATGCCCTCCGAGAACGGAAGGCATAGTAAGGCACTGAGGGGGGATCCCCCCAGAACCTGAGTGCTATCGCTTATCCGTCCCGGTCCAAAGGATCCAGGCAGTATAGGTTTTTTCGTCAGCGGGTCTTTGCGGCTCCAGTACTTGTCCCGGGCCTCCCGCTGCGAGAGACTAAAGTCTCTCTTAAAAAGGCGTTTTACCGTATACCATAGTCATAAAAGGACTGTCGAGCCTATTTTTTTTATTCTAAAAACAAGATTAGCCACCAAGGCACCAAGCACCCCAAGGCAACTCAAACAACAGAAACAAATTGTTGAATCCGCCAGAAAGTTCAATC
>JAUXIR010000073.1 GCA_030620915.1 Geopsychrobacter sp.
TGCTGCAGCCGTCGATCTCTTCAGTAGAAATGGATATGAGAAGACCAGTATTGAAGACCTGGCTAAAGCCGCCGGCATTGGCAAGTCAACGGTTTATACCTACTTCAAGGCGAAAGAGGAGATACTTCTCGCCTTCTATGATGAGGAATTTGAATACAGTTTTAGCGCACTGCGCGATCGAGTCGATGCCGATGCTCCGCTGATCGAACAACTGCATACGCTATTCATGTTGCAGTATGAGTTCGTCACCAGCAATCGCGAATTTGGCCGTATTCTGGTCCGCGAAACCCTCTTTCCAAAAACAGTTTCCAGCCTCGGCAAAGAGTCCAATCAGAGGTATCTCGATGCCCTTGGGGAGATTCTGACTCATGCCAAAGAACGCGGTGAGATCAGACCGGAACTTGATAATTTCTTCCTTTCTGCTCATTTTTACATGATCTATCTCGGTGCTCTATCGGGCCTCTACACCGGCTTTGTCACATCTTCGGAAGAGGTGGGGGCGGGGTTGATGATCCTGTTAAATCAGGCGCTGCAAGGAATCGCACTATGAAATACCTTCGAAGGAACTGTTCCCCCTGTTTGAATAAAAGCCTTGCCAGCCTCAGCTACGCGATGGGGACCAATCTTTTGCGTCATGGCATCGTCGCTAATCTGTCGTCCAAGGAGATTCGTTTTGAAGAAAACTGACCTGCTGTTCCTGATCCTTCTGCTGGTTTTTATTCTGCCCGGCTGCAGCAAGGATGAAAACCAGCTGGCGGCTGTAGTCGCGCCGGTAAAAGTTATCCGGGTTGAAAGCCTTAAGGTCGAACCGCGCAATCTCGTTGAAGAGTTCACTCTGCCCGGTTCGCTGGAGGCTTGGCAGGATCTGGTCCTGGCAGCTGAGGTTGCCGGGCCGGTCGAGCGTGTCGGGTTTGAGGAGGGTGAGAGCCTGGTTGCCGGCGATGAGCTGGTACGGATCGATACCCTGACCTTGCAGACCATTCATGCTAGCGCCCGTGCGGATTTTGAATTGCGTCAGAAAACCGAGCGGCGCCTGAAACAACTGATCGAGGAACAACTGGTCAGTACTCAAGAGTACGAGAATGCCGCCGGCGCCCTCGATATAGCAGCCGCCTCGCTCCGTTCGGCCGAAGTCATGCTGGCCAAGGGGACGCTGAAATCATCGATCGATGGCCGGCTTGAAGAGTGTTACGTCGATCCGGGTGAATATGTCGGGGTCGGTGATCCTCTGGTGCGGATCGTCCAGATCAACCGTCTCAAGGTCAATGTCGATGTCCCGGAAAAAGATATCCAGTACCTGCACAAAGGGGGCAGCGTTACTATCGACAGTTCCGAGATCAGCGGTTGGGGTTATGGCAGCCTGCAGGGAACGATCACATATATCGGTTACGTTGCAGATCCTCTGACCAGAACCTATCGGGTGCGGATCGAAATAGCAAACCCTGATGCCGCGCTCAGGCCCGGCATGATTGTCCGAGCCCGTTTTGTTCGTCGTCGGCTCGATCAGGTGCTCGTCGTTCCACTTTATGCTGTTGTTGATCGCGATGGGCAGAAATATCTTTATGTCCGAAATGGCGAAAAAGCCCGGCAACAGCAGGTTGTGCTGGGTGCGATCCTGAATGCAGAGGTTGTTGTGCGCGAGGGACTGCTTGCTGGGGCTGAGGTTGTGGTCAAGGGGCAGCAACTGCTGCTTGACGGGACCCTGATCAGTTCCGGGGAGAGGCAGTAATGCTGATTTCAAATGCAGCGATCGCACGACGCAGCACCGTTTTGGCCTTGATGCTGATCATTCTGATTATTGGCATCTACAGCTATATCGTGCTGCCGCGGGAATCGACTCCAGATATCACTATTCCGGTTGTGCTGGTCGTTACCGCCTACGAAGGGGTGACCCCGGAAGACATTGAGAACCTGATCACCCATCCCCTCGAACGCAAACTGAAGGGACTCAAGGATGTCGAAAAGATGAGTTCGGTCAGTGCCGAGGGCTCATCGATGATTACCATCGAATTTATCCCGGATGTCGACATCGATAACGCCCTGCAGTGGGTGCGTGACAAGGTCGATCAGGCCAAGGGGGATCTGCCGAACGATCTGGAAAATGATCCCTTGATCCTTGAAATAAATCTGTCCGAGTTTCCAATCCTGATGGTCTCCGTTTCAGGCCCGGCCGACGAGACCCTGTTGAAGATAGTCGGTGAGGAGCTTGAAGACCGCATCGAGCAGATCAGCGGCGTACTCGATGTCGTCCTGACCGGCGGTCGTGCGCGGCAGATACGGGTTGAATTCGATCCTGATCGGCTTTTTGCCTACCGTATCTCACTCAGTGAGGTCGTTCGTGCGATCCAGCAGGAGAATGTCAATATTCCCGGCGGTAGCATCGATATCGGGCAGGGCAAGTATATGCTGCGTATCCCGGGAGAATTCACTGAGCCGGACGAAATCGATCATCTGGTCCTCGCTGAAAGGGGAGGCCGGCTGATCTATTTCAAGGATGTGGCACGAATCGTCGATTCATTCGAGGATCGCACCAGTTTTGCCCGCATGAACGGCAAGCAAAGCGTCACACTTGCGATAAAAAAACGGACCGGTGCCAACATCATCGAGGTTGCCGATCAGGTCTTTGCACTGCTTTCATATGCTAAAAATGAATTACCGCCGGGCATTGAGCTGGCGGTGACCCTGAACCAGTCGAAAGATATTCGGCGGATGGTGTCTGAACTTGAGAACAATATCATCACCGGACTGATTCTGGTGGTGGCGGTGCTCTTTCTGTTTCTCGGTCTGCGCAATTCTTTTTTTGTCGCCCTGGCCATCCCGTTTTCGATGCTTCTCTCTTTTGCCGTTCTTCAACTCATGGGGATCACCCTGAACATGGTGGTTCTTTTCAGCCTGATCCTGGCACTGGGCATGCTGGTCGACAATGCCATTGTCATCGTCGAGAATGTTTATCGCCACATGCAGGAGGGGTTGTCCGGAGTCGCAGCGGCCAGAATAGCGACGGCCGAAGTCGGCTGGCCGATAATAAGCTCCACCCTGACAACCCTCTGTGCTTTTTTCCCGCTGACATTCTGGCCCGGTATCATGGGCGAGTTCATGAAATTTCTACCCATAACCCTGATTGTCACCCTTTCCGCTTCACTTTTTGTCGCGCTGGTGATTAATCCGACCCTCTGTGGTCATTTCATGTCACTGGGCAAAAGTGCAGAATTGGCAGATAAAAAACCGTTAAAAATCATCAGCCTCTACACTGAAACGCTTGAATACGCCTTGCGCCACCGGATGTTGGTCGTTAGCTCATCCGTCCTGATACTCATTGGGGTTGGTGCTGCCTACGCTGTATTGGGTCATGGGGTTGAGTTGTTTCCCGATATCGAGCCGAACCGTGCCTTTATAGAAATCAAAACACCCGAAGGGACCAATCTTGAAGCCAGCAACCAACTGACCCTGCAAGTCGAACAACTCGCCCTCAAAGAACCAGATATCCGTTATGTGATCACCGAGGTCGGCACCTCCGGCAGTGATCGGGGTGGAGGAGAGAGCGTCCAGTCGAATCTGAGCAAGATCTCCCTCGATTTCTTGGATCGTGACGAGAGGAGAGAGGATTCCAGGACTGTGCTGGATCGCTTGCGGACGGCCATTGGCCCCATCGCTGGTGCCGAATTCAAGGTGGAAAAGCAGGAGGAGGGTCCCCCTACCGGACCACCGGTCAGCGTCGAGATAAGCGGTGAGGATATCCAGATCCTTGAAGAACTGGTAACCAATGTCCGTAAGCGTATCGAAGGTGTGCCTGGGTTGGTCGACCTGAAGGACGATTTTTCCAAAGCCAAGCCTGAAATCCGGATTGATGTCGATCGCGAAAAAGCCAGTCTGTTGCATCTATCGACGGCTGAGATCTCTGAAATGGTCAAGGCGGCCATAAGTGGCACCAAGCTTGGGACATACCGCGAAGGGGAGGATGAGTATGACATCATCGCCCGGATGCCGGCAGATCGCAGAGCTTCGATTGCAGACATCGAGAACTTACTGATTCCGGCGCTTGATGGATCCCCCGTCCCACTTTCATCGGTGGCAACCATACAGTTGAGAACCGGGTTTGGATCGATCCGTCATATCGATCAAAAACGGGTCGTCACCATTACGGCCGATACCTTTGGCCGCAACAGCAATGACGTCCTTAGGGAGGTCCAGCAGCGTCTGGCTACACTCGAAATTCCGGGTGGGTATCTGATCAATTACTCGGGGGAACAGGAAGAACAGCAGAAGGCCATGCTGTTTTTGTCCAAGGCCTTCGTGGGTGCAATTCTGTTGATTATGCTGGTCTTGATTACCCAGTTCAATTCAGTGCTCCAGACCCTGATTGTCATGAGTTCAGTGGTGCTATCGTTGACCGGTGTTTTCCTCGGTCTGATGATCACAGCGACCCCCTTCGGCATCATTATGACCGGTATTGGTGTGATCTCTCTGGCGGGGGTTGTGGTCAACAATGCCATCGTGTTGATCGACTATATCAATCAACTCCTGGATGAGGGAATGGCGCTAAATGATGCCCTGATTCGTGCAGGGGTTGTCAGGTTTCGGCCCGTCCTCTTGACCGCCACGACCACAATTCTCGGGCTGCTACCGATGGCGGTCGGTGTCAGTTATAATTTTAAAACTTTGGCCTGGGAGATCGGTGGGGAATCCGCAGAATGGTGGGGACCGATGGCCGTCGCTGTCATCTTCGGTTTGGCTTTCGCCACAATTCTTACCCTGGTCGTTGTCCCGGTCCTCTATTCACTGCTGATGCAGATGAAGAACCGTTTTTGGACAACGGCTGAAGAATAGCCATAAGCGAAAAATTAGGAAAGGAAGATTAAAAAACATTGACATTGTCCCGCATGGTGTTTTCTTATGGATACACACAAATGTGGGGGAAGCTATGTTTGTCTTTATATTTTTCTTTGTTTTGCTGGTCTCTGCAACACCTGTTTGGGCAAATGATTTCCTCTTAAATGCCGACGAGTCGGTTGCCGACCTGTCTTCAGGACTGGTCTGGCAGGGGAGCAGTCGAAAGGCTTTGACAAGTCAATCTGCGGTTGACTTCTGCGAACAAATAGATTCAAAAAAATACTACTCCTGGCGTCTTCCATCTCAAACCGAACTTGCGGAACTTGATACCCATCTGCAAACAGTCGAACCCTCTGTCTACTGGGCTAGTGGAGATTCTACGCTTGAGCCGGGGATCTATTGCTTCGGCGATGGCGCATTTTTTCGATCTGCAGGACTCAAGACTGCGGCGCTTGTGCGTTGTGTCAGTAAAAACCCCCTGGCTCCAGCGATTGAGGCCGTTTATGTCTGGGTCGAGTCCTGGCAGAATGGTGACATTGAAGGCTATTTGTCGTCATATGTTAGTGAATTTAAGCCGTCTAGCGCTGTTGAACATTCCGTCTGGGAGCGACAGCGCAGGCAGAGACTCTCTTCAGCGTTGGATATTTCGATTGAGTTGAAAACCGAACAGATCAATCGATTGGATGAGAAAATTGTAGAGATAGTCTTTCTGCAGGACTATCGCTCACGTCATTATCAGGATCGGGTACGCAAGCGCCTGCTCTTGAATAAGCAGCAGGGGAGATGGCTTATTGCCAAAGAAGAGCAGCTCTCAAACCTTCCTCGAACGACACTCTCGGCCGCAACAATTTATTATCAATAAAAAACCATTTTTTTTCTTGACCGTTGAGCGAATCTTGATTTACACCGCCCTGACCAGAGCGAAAGGACTCTGCCTCATCGTTGGGTCATTGGAGGTGTTCAGGGGGGCTATAGTTAAAGCCAAATCGAGCCGATACGTTATGTATCGGGTTTTTCTTGTCAAAACTATGGTCTGAAATGTGAGGGGCTATATAGCATTATTAACTTTTTTGTTATGACCCCAATATTTTGGTTGAAATTTTTTAAAATGCTATGGTATAAACCGCTTCTCTGACACGGCCTGCAGCCTTGTAGGTCTGTTTGGTTTCTGTATGTGTGAACATTATTGGGGCGTCGCCAAGCGGTAAGGCACCAGGTTTTGATCCTGGCATTCGCAGGTTCGATCCCTGCCGCCCCAGCCACACACAGGAAGCCTTATAATGGTTCGATCCCTATCGAGCCAACTTTAAAAATTTGAGCTTTTGCTCTTAAATATTATTCGCTCTCCTGAGGGATGGCGGCAAAAAGGATGGAGATTTTTCTCCATCCTTTTTTGTTTGTGAAAAGATTAAAAAAGTCTCTAAAATATGTTGCGTTAGAGACTTTTTTTGTTTAAACTTCATTAGTAAGTTGTTAATAGATCACTACTGCCACGTAAAACAGGGAGGCCCAGATGTCCGGACATCAACCGATTCGCGCCGATTTTACTGCGAGATTTCAGATAAAATTTATTCTTGCAATGGCCTTCGGCGCACTGTTGACAACTCTTGCCATCTACTTTTATCTGGATCAGGGGTTAGGCACTAATTACTTTGATGCCCTGGCCACCCTTTCTACCATCGAAGCGGCTCTGACTTCGTCTCTGGTTATTACCTTCTGCCTGCAGCTGCTTCTGATCTTCATCCTGACGATCGGACTCACGCTGTTCGTCAGTTTTAAAATTGCTGGTCCGATCTTTCGTTACGAGGATAGCCTGACAAAGATCCTTGAAGGTGATCTTCGTGTAGACGTGCGCACGCGTGATGGTGATCAGCTGAAATCGATGATCGGCAGTATGAATTGCTGGCAGAATTCCTTGCGTAGAATTTATACGCAGGCCAATCAACTTGAACGTGAGCTTCTCTCTCAGGTCAGTAGAGCTGATACTGCCGCGGCAGATGAAACTACCGAATTGAAGGACTCTGTGGATAAGATGTCCCGGATTCTGGCATTTGAATCTGATGTCGTGAGGGGGGAGCATGAATAAGCGAATAACCGTTACGCTTGCCGTGATTGCAGCAATCGTGATGTTTATGACCGGGGTTCTTTCGGCCCGTCCGAATGAAGCTCACGATTTTTCCGGCAAATGCGAAACCTGCCACCTGACGAGCCCGCGCAAGGGGAA
>JAUXIR010000339.1 GCA_030620915.1 Geopsychrobacter sp.
CCACCTGTGGCCGATGGCAAAGCGGTCTATGACTACATTACTAAGACCAACCCCTATCAGCAGTGGGCGCTCTTCCCCGGCAAGGGGAAATATTACAAGGGGGCTCACCCCCATGGCGCCCTGTTGACCACCTACGTTTCCGAAGGCGCACTCAAGGCCCTGCAGAACAAATCGGGCAGCTTCCCGGATAATTCCTTTATCGTCAAAGAGAACTACTCTCCCGCCAAGAAACTGGGTGCGGTGACCGTCATGTACCGGGTCAAGGGCTACAACGCCGACGCCGGTGACTGGTTCTGGGCCAAGTACGCAGCCGATGGCAACATCCTGAAGGAAGGCAAGGTCGGCGGCTGCATCAATTGCCACACCGCAGTGATCATGAACGATTGGGTCTTCACCGGCCCGGTGAAGTAGGCCCAGGAAGCGTTGGCTTGCAAGCTTGCTGGTTCGGGGCGTCATCCGGCGCCCCGAATTTTTTATCCCACCAACAGTTTTTGTCACATCTGCTAGGCTACTTCCGCATCAAAAGCACTCACAGCATCAGGGGAGGCTCCCGTCTTTGACAGATAGGCGATAAGAAAGGTTATAATTGGGCGATCACCCCTTGCACCGGGAGTCCCCATGTCATTCAATCATTTCTTAACCCCGCTCTGCCTCGCCTCGGTCCTGATGGCGGTCGCACCGCAACCGGCAGAGGCCAACCGCCTGAAACTTGAGCAGAGCCCCTATCTGCTGCAGCATGCCGACAACCCGGTCGACTGGTTCCCCTGGTCGGATGAGGCCTTTGCCCTGGCCAAAAAGCATCAGCGCCTGATCTTTTTGTCGATCGGCTATTCGACCTGCCACTGGTGCCATGTCATGGAGCACGAAAGTTTCGAGGATGATGAGGTCGCGCAACTACTCAATCGGGATTTTGTCTCGATCAAGGTCGACCGTGAAGAACGCCCCGATATTGACCAGTTTTACATGCAGGTGGCAACGAAGTTGACCGGTCAGGGCGGCTGGCCACTGACGATCATCATGACGCCCGACAAGGAGCCGCTTTTCGCCGCGACCTATCTGCCGAAGGAAGGCCGCTACAACCGTCCCGGCATGCTCGATCTCTTGCCGCAGATTGCGGCGGCCTGGGTCGATCATCCGCAAAAACTCAGCCAGGATGCCCAGGAGTTCCTTGCCGGCCTCGGCCCGCGCAACGACAGTCGGCACTTCACGCCCGAACTTATTTCAGCTGCAGCAGAACGGATGAAGGCCGATTTCGATGCCGAGCACGGCGGTTTTGGCGCTGCGCCGAAGTTTCCGCGCCCCCACCAGCTGAACTTTTTATTGCAACGTCATCAGGTCGATGCCGATCCGCAGCTGTTGCAGATGGTCGAAACCACCCTGATTGCCATGCGCAATGGCGGCATCTACGATCAGATCGGCTTCGGTTTCCATCGCTACTCGACCGATCGTTTCTGGCTGGTGCCGCACTTCGAGAAGATGCTCTACGATCAGGCGGGCCTGGCCGAAACCTATCTGAGCGCCTTTCAGCTCACCGGTAATCCTGTTTACGCCGAGACCGCGGCGGAAATATTCAGCTATCTGCTGCAACGGATGCGCAACCCGCAGGGGGGATTCCATTCCGCCGAGGATGCCGATACTCAAGGGGTCGAGGGCAGCACCTATCTGTGGCAGAAGAGTGAACTGCTGGAGATTCTGGGCAAGAAGCGTGGCGAACGCCTGGCCCAATTCTTTAACGTCAAGGCCGGCGGCAATTTCACTGCCGAGGTGCCGGGCGAAGCGGCCCAGGGGAATATCCTGCATCGCAGTAAGAGCCTGAGCGACTGGGCGAAGAGTTTCGGATTGACGACCGCGGCGCTGAGTAAAGAGATCGAGACGGCGCGCCGGAAATTAATGACGGCGCGTGAGCGTCGTCCCCAGCCATTTCGCGATGACAAGGTGATCGCAGCATGGAACGGCATGGTCATCTCCGCGCTCAGCCAGGGCGCCATCGTCCTGAAAGATGACAGCTTGCAACAAGCAGCTGAAGAGACCGCCGATTTCATCCTGTCAAGGATGCGCACTTCCGAGGGTCGCCTGCTGCGCCGCTGGCGTAACGGCCAGGCTGCCATTAATGCCTTCGCCGAGGATTATGCCTATGTTGCCCGCGGGCTGCTCGATCTTTATCACAGCAGTCTCGATCCACTCAGATTGGAGCAGGCCCTCAATCTCGCTGAAACCCTCTTTGCTGAATTTGCCGCAGACGGGACGGTCTACACCAGTGCAGACCTGAAGGATCTACCCCAACGGACCAGTGAACGTTACGATGGCGCCATGCCGTCAACGCCGTCGATTGCGCTGGAGGTCGCCGCCAGGTTGGCCCAATTGACCGGGGAGCCGAAGTGGAAAGCGCGCGCCGAACAGCTGCTCGATGGCGCTACCAACGAAGTCAAACGCTACCCGCAGGGCTTTTCGCACCTGCTGGCCGCGGCAGAACTGGTGAGCGGGAAAAGCCGCGAACTGGTGATCGTCGGTCGCAGCCAGGCGCCAGACACCAGGCAACTACTCGAGATCGCCCGCTCCACCTATCAACCGCTGATGTCCCTGCTCTTTGTCGCAGCAGAAAAGCAGGCGCAGCTCACAAAACTGGCCCCCTTTACCCAAGGGATGAGGATGGTTAATGGTCAGGCGAGCGCCTATCTCTGCGAAAATCAGAGTTGTGGCAAACCGCTCACCACTGCGGCAGAGTTGAGCGCCCGCCTGAAACCCCGAAGATGATTGCTAGAGCATCCGCACATGGGGCAAGGGCACCGGGATCGGCTCGGGATGACCGACCTCTTTCTCAA
>JAUXIR010000315.1 GCA_030620915.1 Geopsychrobacter sp.
CTGTGAGCGCAAGTTCGACTGCGCCAACGAAAGTCGTCCCGGGGTGACCAGTAAAGTGTTGACTCCCGAACAGGGGGTAGAGCGCGTCAGGCTGGTCAATCGTCACATGGAGATGAAGGGCGGCGCCGCCTTAAAGGTTGTCGGCATCGCCGGCCCTGGTGACCCGCTGGCGAATCCCAAAACCTTCGAGACCTTCCGCCTGGTGCGCGAACTCTTCCCGCAGATGACCCTCTGCCTGTCGACCAACGGCCTGCTGCTGGAAGAAAAACTCCCCGAGATCCTGGCCGCGGATGTCCACAGTCTGACGGTGACGATCAATGCGCTGTCGCCGCAAACCGGCGCCAAGGTCTATGAGTGGATCCACTATCAGGGGCAGCGTTTCACCGGCGAACGCGCCGCAGGTTTTCTCATCGACAGGCAGTTTAGCGGACTCAAGGCTGCTGCCGCAGCCGGTCTGATGATCAAGATCAACCATGTCTACATCCCGGGGGTCAACGATCACGAAACCCTCGATCTTGCGGTCAGGGTTCGGGAGTTTGGAGCGCAGATGATGAATATCATCCCGGTGATCCCGGTCGGCAAGTTTGCGGAGATCGATATGCCTTCTGAGTCTACAATGGAGATGGTGCGTAACCAGGCGGAACTGATCCTCTCGCAGGCCCGCCATTGCAAGCAGTGTCGCGCCGATGCGGCCGGGGTGGTTGGACAGGATATCGATCTGGACAGACTGGAAGCGCGAGCGATGTAAGGCAAAATGGACGAGGATATCGTTGTGGCCTCGTCCCTTTCGCAATAGCTGGTGCTATAATGAGCGAATGCGTATCCGCTTGCATCACCAGCTTCTGGCATTTCTGCTGTTACTACTCTGCGCCAGCCTGACAACTGCCACGGACAGCAGGGAAGACTACAGGTGCCAACCGACGGTTGAAGATGAGATGGGGCCTTTCTACCGCCCCGAGGCGCCGGTACGCTCTGCCATCGGTCAGGGCTACATCTTGAGCGGACAGGTCCTGGCTGCGACCGACTGCCGGCCGATCGGCATGGCACGTATCGAAGTCTGGCAGGCTGGGCCGAGCGGTCGCTATGATGCTGGCCACCGGGCGACGCTCTTTTCGGAGAGAAGAGGCGACTACCGGCTGGAGACCGATCTTCCACCGCCCTACGTCAGCCGCCCCCCGCACATCCACATCCGTGTTTCAGCCAAGGGCTTTCAGACCCTGGTCACTCAGCACTATGTGCAAAAGGAGATCACTCAGGGAGTTTTCGACCTGATTCTGATCCCGCAGCACTGACAATACCACCTTCGTTGGTGTCCGGCTTATTGAACCACGACAAATGGCCTCTTTGAAATCATCACACATTAAGAGTCATCCCCCGGGACAAAACAGAGGGCATAATCACTGCAATCCCCACAGACAGGTGACTTGCACATCATGCCGCCACTCATTTCACATAGCTGTTTAAACAGATAGCGTTTCCAGCGCATTTTCTTATCATTGGCCGCAAGTAGCGAGGGCAGATGACGGCCGATGGCGGCACTGAGCTGCGGTCGTTCGAAAAGACCCATCGCCACCCAGAGGTGACCGGGATGCGCGGCACGGGCAGCGATAATGTCGGCCAACCAGGAGGCCGTCGGCCGGTCTGGCGCGCCTGCGATATAGGTTCGGAGCAGTTCGCGGAGCTCGAAATTGATTTCGGGCGGCAGGCCGGGTTGAGTCGCACGCCGCTTGGGTTGCCAGGAACTGCGGGGGAAAAAACGCTGCAGCATCGCCTCAAGCTCGTTGCCCTCAAGCCCCAGTGCAACCGCAGTTGACCAGGGTTCGCGGTCAGCAGTGGCCAACAGGCAGGCAAAGAGCTGTCGATCTTCGGCAAGCACATCAGCCGGTGCCGGACTGTCGATCAGCATACGGAACACCGGTTCGGTTTCAGCGATCCGTGCTCCCTGATCGTTGGATGGATCCAGCACTGCACTCACCGCTGCGCCTTTGGTCGCTACGCTGTTCACTGCGGCCTGCAGCGCCTGAGCAGCGAGATCCGCACAATAGTTGCGCTCCTTTGGCAGACCGCCGAGTTGTTCCTCGATTGCCGCTACGCTGCAGGTTGCAAGCGTCGTCAGGGGGAGGCCTTCAGCCAGTTCGGCTACAGCGGCACAGGCCGCCATGGTGAAGCCGCAGCCGAAAACCTGGTAGCGAATGACATCGACTCGGTCGCCTGTCAGTTTCAACATGAAGCGCACCGCCAGTTTTTGCCCAACCTCGTCTGCCCCCAGGCCGACTTCACCGATGCCATCAGGTTGGGCGAGGGTGCCGGTGCGGCTGTCGTCGCTGGCGTATTTGAGGATGGTTTCGGTGTATGTGGTCATTTGTCTGTTTCCCCTGTAAAAGCAAGACCGTCGGGTTGCGCCCCGACCTGCGCCGTCCTTTTTGTTCAAGCCAACAAAAAGGAAGCAAAAAATGGCTTTTTTATTTCTGTCATCTGGTTTCGGTAGCTCTTCTGATTATTGGAGCAAAACAACGCCACTAAATCTTCGATTCTGCTGAAAGCTGAAGTGCCCCGGCTCGCATGCTCACACGGGTTAAACGGGTGCGACCTTTCGTTGTAGGCAGCTCCCGTAAAGGGATCTGCCAGTGATTGCAAAGCATTAACCCGGAAGATCCTGGCAGAATTCTTATTTGCTCCCACGGCGGCTCCCGTTTAACCCGTTAGAGCGGCTCTTTGCTCGTTGGGGTCGTTCCGCTTTCTGGTGGATCAACCAACCGAACGCCGTCGAACCATCCAACCACTGTCGATTCAACGCAGTAACTAAATCCTGCAACAGAAATAAAAAGGCCGTTTCTTTTGGTTCGTTTTCTTTACGGCCTGACAAAGAAAATGCACCCAGCTGTCGGGCCGGGACCCGACGAACTTGTCCCTTCGCTTTAGGCGTTAAAAGCACACGCCCGCATCAAAGTCGCCGCATTCGCACACTCAAACAAAAAATACGCCCCTCCCTCATACAGCAGATCATTCTTGAGCGGATTGCCGACCTGCTCCCAGTTGGGAAAGCCGCGCAGCACCAACCCTTTGTGCAGCCGCTGCGCCAGCGCCTCACAGTGGAA
>JAUXIR010000158.1 GCA_030620915.1 Geopsychrobacter sp.
AGACCCTTAATCAGTTATTGGTCGAGATGGATGGCTTCGAATCGAACGAAGGGGTCATCCTGATTGCCGCAACCAACCGGCCCGATGTTCTCGATCCGGCCTTGCTGCGACCTGGGCGTTTCGACCGCCAGGTCGTGGTGCCGCGTCCCGACATCAAGGGGCGCTGCCGAATTCTCCAGGTTCACTCACGCAAGGTGCCGATGGCTGAGGATGTCAATCTGGATGTCATCGCCAAGGGGACCCCTGGTTTCTCAGGCGCTGATCTGGCCAATCTGATCAATGAGGCCGCCTTGCTGGCGGCGCGGAGCAATAAGACCCAGGTTGATAATAGCGATTTCGAGGCCGCTAAGGATAAGGTGTTGATGGGCGCCGAGCGTCGTTCGATGGTTATTACCGAGGAGGAGAAAAAGGTTACCGCTTATCATGAGGCCGGGCACGCGCTGGTCTCTTTGCTGACGCCTGGTTCCGATCCGGTGCACAAGGTTTCAATTATCCCGCGTGGTCGGGCACTCGGCGTCACTATGTACCTGCCGGCAGAAGAGAAATACAATGAAACTGCTATCGGCCTGCATATCAAAATATGCGCCCTGCTTGGTGGCCGAATTGCCGAGGAGATGACCTTCGAGTCGGTGACCAGTGGTGCCAGCAACGACCTCGAACGCGTTACCTCCATTGCGCGCATGATGGTCTGCGAGTGGGGGATGAGCGATAAGATCGGACCCCTGACCTTCGGTGAGAAAGAGGGCGGCGAGGTGTTTCTCGGGCGCGACATGGGCCATATGAAAAATTACAGCGAAGCGACCGCGGTCGATATCGACAACGAGATCCGCCGCATCGTGCAGGAAAACTACCAGAAGACTCGCGCACTGCTTGGCGATCATAAGGTTCAGTTAATCGATCTGGCTGAGGCCCTGCTCGAACGTGAAACACTCGATGGCGCAGAACTCAGGAAGATCACCTTCCCGCAGGAGTCCAAATCCGAAGAGGTTGCCAAGGCTGAAACTGCCGAGGATGCTGCGACCGATACTGAAATTGAAAAACCGGAGGAATCCGGTGATACGGACAGCTGATTTGTGACGTCGCAAGCGACGCATCTGCTTGGCAAGGACTGTCGGCTCGATCTTTGTCTGCCACGCATCATGGGGATACTCAACGTGACCCCCGATTCCTTCTCGGACGGCGGCCGCTTTCATGCCCCCGAAGAGGCGATAGTTCAGGCCCGGCAGATGATCAGCGAGGGTGCCGACCTGCTCGATATCGGCGGGGAGAGCACCAGGCCTGGTGCGCCTGCCGTCTCTCTACAGGAAGAGCTTGATCGGGTTCTGCCGGTGATTGAAGCTCTGCGGCGTGAGTCAGATATTCCCGTATCGATCGACACGACAAAGGCGGCTGTCGCTGCGGCGGCTGTCGCATGCGGCGCAAATTTTATTAATGATGTCAGTGGTTTGCGGTTTGATGCCCTGATGGCACAGACTGCTGCGGCGAGCGGTGCCGGGCTTTTTTTGATGCACACCCCCGGTCGCCCGGAAATCATGCAGCAGAAGACTGGCTATGCTGATCTGCTTGGTGAAGTGCTCGATTTTTTACTGCAGGCGGCCGAAACGGCGGTCGCTGCAGGGGTCGATCGACAGGCGATTGCCATCGATCCCGGGATCGGTTTTGGTAAGGATACCAGCGGCAATCTCCTGTTGCTGCAGCGACTCGATCGATTGGTTGCCTGCGGCTACCCGGTTTTGCTCGGAACCTCGCGGAAGAGTTTTATCGGTCGTATCCTGCAGCAGAAGAACCCGTCTGACCGATTGGCCGGAACCTTGGCCAGTGTCGCCCTGGGCGTTGAGCGCGGGGCACAGATTTTTCGAGTTCATGATGTCCGTCCGGCGCGCGAAGCGGCCCTGGTTGCCTGGGCTGTGCGTGAGGGGGAACTCCCCGCTGCCAAAGACTGAAATGCATCAATGCTGATGCTCTCGGCGGTAGCGGTTTTTAGGATCTGGGATTTGCAATGCCTGACATACTTTCCAATATCCGCATCCTCGACCTCCTCGATATCGGTATCGTCGCCTTTATCATCTATCGAATCATCCTCTTGATCAAAGGCACCCGCGCGGTGCAGATGCTTCTCGGCTTGGCGGTCATCCTTCTGGTTTACGTCGCTTCGCGGGTTGGTGATCTCCATACCCTGAATTGGTTTCTGAGCAATTTCCTCTCTTCGATCATCCTGGTGATTGTCGTTATCTTCCAGAACGAAATCCGCCGTGCGCTGATGCATGTCGGGCGTAATCCCTTCTTCGCCGGGCTAACCTATCTTGAGGAGACCGTCGTTCTCGATGAGCTGGTGCAGGCCTGTATCGCCCTGGGGAAAAAACGGATTGGGGCTCTGATCGTCATCGAGCGCGAGACGGGACTTAAGGACGTATTGGAGACCGGCACTGCGATCGACGCCCGGGTTGCCAGTGAGATGATTCAGGCGATGTTCATGCCGGCGTCGCCGATCCACGACGGTGCCCTGGTGATCCAGCAGGGTCGCCTGACCCAGGCTGGTTGTTTCCTCCCCCTGAGCCAGAATCTTGATATCAGCAAATATCTGGGAACCCGACATCGAGCGGCAATCGGACTGACTGAACTGCTCGATGCGGTCGCAATCGTGGTCTCGGAAGAGACCGGTAAGATTTCGGTTGTGGTCAACGGTGGCATTACCCGCGACCTGGATGCGTCTGATCTGCGGAAGGTGCTCGGTCGCTTGCTCGAACCTCGCAGCAAGAGTGTTACGAAGAAGGGGAAGAGCTAACCGATGATGGAACTGGTGACCAAGAACTGGAGCCTCAAGCTTATTTCACTCGTCTTTGCCACGATTCTCTGGATGTTCATCATGGGCGAGAGGCATCTCGAGGTCGGCTATACGGTCCCGCTCGAATTACAGAATATTCCCAAAGAACTGATCGTCGCCAACCAGGTGCCGAGTCTGATCGATGTGCGTATCAGCGGGCCGCGGACCCTGTTGCTGAAGGTCAGCCCCAATGATATCAGTATTACCGTAGACCTTTCCGATCTCAAGCCGGGACTGACATCGTTCAAGCGGCTCGAAGAGCGCTTGAACCTCCCGAGCGGTATGCGGGTCACCCGTGTTTCCCCCTCCTTTGTCGATATCCGTCTCGATCGACGTAAGGAGAAAAAAGTGCCGATTAAGGTCGTGCTGGCCGGCGATCCCGATCCTGGGTATCGGGTGGTCGGACTCAAGGCAATACCCGCCAGGATCAGCATCTCCGGAGCCGAAAGTGAAATCAAAACGATCTCCGAGGTAATGACCGAACCGATCGATCTCAAGGGGGTCACTGAGAATTTTTCCGAGATCGTCCCGCTGACTTATGAGCGGACCTATACCAACTTCGTTGATGATAAAACCTCGGAAATTCTTGTGTCGATCGAAGCAACCGAACCGGTTGAGGCCATCAATTCACTAGAGCCTCAACCCGAGCAGAAAAGGTTAGAATAAATAGATGGAAAAACGTATTTTCGGTACCGATGGCGTGCGCGGTGTGGCCAATGTCCACCCGATGACCACCGAAGTTGCGATGCGTCTCGGTCGCGCTGCTGCGCATGTCTTCAAGGATGGTGAGCGTCGCCACCGTCTGGTGATTGGTAAGGATACCCGGCTGTCTGGTTATATGATTGAAACTGCGTTGGTTTCGGGGATCTGTTCCATGGGGGTTGATGTGCTGCTGGTTGGTCCGCTACCGACTCCAGGCATCTCTTTTATTACCGCCTCGATGCGGGCGGATGCCGGGGTGGTCATTTCTGCTTCGCATAATCCCTATCAGGACAACGGCATCAAGTTTTTCAGTCGTGACGGCTTCAAGTTGCCCGATGAGCTTGAAATTCGTATCGAAGAGTTGATCACTAGTGGTGAAATCGATGCCTTGCGTCCGATTGCCGATGAAGTCGGCAAGGCTTACCGCGTTGAAGATGCCGTTGGGCGCTACATTGTCTTTCTTAAAAATACCTTCCCGCGTGAACTCGATCTGCAAGGGCTCAAGATCGTTTTGGATTGCGCCCACGGAGCTGCCTACAAGGTGGCGCCAGCGGTTTTTGAAGAGTTGGGCGCCGAGGTGATTGCACTGGGGGTCAACCCGGATGGCAAGAACATCAATGCCGGCTGTGGTTCGCTCTATCCCGAAGTGATAGCTGCGGCCGTGCGCGAACATGGCGCCGATCTCGGGATTGCCCTTGATGGTGATGCCGACCGGGTAATCTTTGTCGATGAGCATGGTGACCTGGTTGATGGCGACAGTGTCATGGCGATTTGCGCTACACGTATGCTGGCCGCCGGAACCCTCAAGAAAAAGACGCTGGTCGCCACAGTCATGAGTAACATGGGGCTGGAAATCGCGCTAAAAAAAGCCGGTGGTTCAATGATCCGTACCGCAGTCGGTGATCGTTATGTGGTCGAAGAGATGCGTCGCGGGGGGTATAATTTCGGTGGCGAACAGTCGGGACATATGATTTTTCTCGATCATAACACCACCGGGGATGGCATCCTCTCGGCACTGCAGGTGCTTCAAGTTATCCAGCGCAGCGGTAAGCGCTTATCGGAATTGGCCCAGGTGATGGAGTCGTTGCCTCAGGTCTTGTTGAACATTAGGGTAAGACAGCGGACCGATCTGGCTGAACTGCCTGAAGTCAGCAAGGTGATTGCCGCTGCAGAAGAGAAGCTTGGTGAGCAGGGCCGAGTTCTGATCCGTTACTCGGGGACTGAACCCCTGCTGCGGATTATGCTCGAAGGGACCGACCAGACGCAGATCGAAGCTCTGGCGGCAGAAATAGCGGCGGCTGTTGAGAAGTCGATCGGCGCTGTATAACACGAGATTAAAGGAGTCAGATCCCTTGGCAAAATTGGGAGTAAACGTCGATCATATTGCAACCCTGCGTGAAGCGCGGGGCATAGATGAACCCGATCCTGTTGCGGCGGCAATGCTGGCAGAACTTGCGGGTGCTCATGGCATCACCGTCCATCTGCGCGAAGACCGGCGCCATATCCAGGATCGTGATGTTGAAATACTGCGCCGTACGATCAAGACCAGTCTCAACCTCGAGATGGCCTTGACCGACGAGATGGTTGCCATTGCGCTGAAAATCCTCCCCGATACGGTCACCCT
>JAUXIR010000317.1 GCA_030620915.1 Geopsychrobacter sp.
CACCCAGGGTCGCTGACAGATACGCCCGCAGCCGAGGATAGCGATGTTGGGCGAGTTGATAATCGGGGTAGCAAAGTAGCCGCCGTATGCACCGAAGTTGGTCAGGGTGAAGGTGCTGCCCTGCAGATCTTCCAGAGCGATGCTGCGCCGATGAGCCAGCTCAGACATTCTTTGCAGTTCGCCGGCCAGCTCTATAATACTCTTGCGGTCGATGTCCCGTAAAACCGGCACCATCAAGCCCTCGGGGGTATCAACTGCGATCCCCATGTGGCATTTCGGCTGTAAAATCAGCTCGTCACTCGCCTGATCGAGCCGGGCGTTAAAGCGCGGAAATTCGATCAGCGCATGCTGAGCAGCCTTCATGAAAAAAGGCAGGAAGGTCAGGTGCAACGCCTGCTCTTCAAGATGCGGCCTCTCCCGTTGTTTCAGACTCCATAACCGGGTGACATCGAATTCGTCCATATTGGTCACAAAAGCGGTCGTCTGCTGCGACTGCAGCAGCTTGCGCGCGATCACCCGGCGAATCCCCTTCTGCGGCAGCCGTTGCTCCGGCGGGGAAACCGCTGCCTTCTCAGCGGGAGCAGATTGAGTAGCGCTGGTGGCAGCCTGTACATCTTGCGCAGTAATTGAGCCGTCAGGACCGGTGCCGGACAGGCCCTCAAGTGGAACATTCAACTCCTTGGCCAGTGCCCGTACCGAAGGCAGTGCGCGAACTTCGATGGCGGGCACCGGCTCTGTTGCTATATCCGTCGCTACTCGCGGCGGGCTCTCCTCTTCGGCCTCCGGCAATTCACCGACGATGCCGTATGAAGGGGGGCGCTCTTCCTGCTCCTGGGCATCCTCAAGTGTCAGCAGAATATCGCCGACCTTGACGACGGCACCCTCTAGGTGATGTTGCCTGAGCAGCTTCCCCGCCCGCGGAGACGGTAGTTCAACCAGCGCCTTGTCGGTCTCGACCTCAACCACGGGCTGATGCTCCTCGATCCGCTCCCCGACAGCAACCAGCCAGCCACGGATCTCGGCCTCGGTAATCCCTTCACCCAGATCGGGCAATCTGAATTCAAATATCATCTTTAATACCTCAAATCAGTGAGGAGAGAGGGGTAAGAGGTGAGGAGAAAAAGTAAAAGATCTGTGCTTGGAGATTTGCGCCTCACGCCTCTCGCCTCACGCCTCTCGCCTCACGCCTCACAGCGTCAAGAATAGCTCAGCAACTCTTCGATGGCGCTGATGATCCGCTGCTCTGAGGGCAGGTTATAATCTTCCAGCAGAGGCAGTGGCGGAACCACATCGTAGCCGGTCACCCGCAGGATCGGAGCCTTCAGCGACATGATCCCCTCCTCGGCGACGGTCGCCGCCAGTTCGGCGCCGAAACCACCGGTCTTCGGCGCTTCATGGACGATCAACAACCGGCCGGTCTTTTTGACCGAGGCAAGGACCGTCTCACGATCGAAGGGGCTCAATGTCAGCAGGTCGATCACCTCGGCCGGGTAGTCTCCAGCCGCCTTCAGGCAGCGTTCGAGCATGCTGCCCCAGGCAATGATTGTCAGCTGATCACCGGCCTGGGCGATGCGGGCCTGCCCAAGCGGGGTGAGATAGGGTTCTTCTGCAACCTCCTCCTTGAGCAATCGATAGAGACGAGTCGGCTCCAGGTAGATGACCGGGTCGGGATCCTGGATGGCGGCCAACAGCAAGCCCTTGGCGTTGCTCGGGGTGGAGGGGACCACCACCTTGATGCCCGGCATATGACAAAAGAGTGCCTCGCTGCTCTCTTCATGCAGTTCCGGGGCCTTGACTCCACCACCATAGGGGGTGCGGATCACCAGCGGGCAGCTGAAGCGACCGCGGGAACGGGCGCGGATACGTGCCGCATGGGTGTAGATCTGATCGATGGCTGAGTAAGCGAAGCCGAGAAACTGGATCTCAGCAACCGGCCGCAGACCGTAGGCTGAGAGCCCGACGGCCAAACCGACGATGCCCGATTCGGCCAGGGGGGTATCGAAAATCCGTGTTTCACCGAACTCTTCATAGAGCCCTTCGGTGACCCGGAAAACCCCACCGTCGGCCGCGACATCCTCGCCGAAGACCAACACCCGCTCATCTTCGGCCAGGGCCTGCTGCAAGCCCTGATTGATCGCCTGAACCAGATTAAGCACTGCCATCGCTGCACTCCTTCAGCTGTTCCTGTTGCCGAGAACTGAGTTCGTGACAGGTGTAGCGAAACATCTCTTCGGCAGCCGGGTCCGCCATCGCCTCCGCTTCGACAACGGCCTGATCGACACGCTGCCGCAGACCTTGCTCCAGCGCAGCCTGTTCAGAATCGTCCCACAGCCCGCGCTGTTCCAGAAAACGGCGCATGCGCAACAGTGGATCCTTGGTGCGCCAGCTGTCGAGTTCAGCGGGATCCCGATAGCGGCGTGCATCGTCTGCGGTGGTATGATCGGCCATGCGATAGGTTTCACACTCGATGAAGGTTGCCCCGCCGCCGCTCCGGGCACGCTCCAGGGCCTCGCTGGTCGCCTGATAGACCGCCAGCACATCGTTGCCATCGACCTGAATCCCCTTGATACCGAAGCCGACCGCCTTCTGGGCCAGGGTCGCAGTGGCTGTCTGGCTCTTGCGTGGCACCGAAATGGCCCACTGGTTGTTCTGGCAGATGGCGACCAACGGCAGACGAAAAACACCCGCGATATTCAAAGCTTCGTGAAAATCCCCCTTGGAGGTTGCGCCATCCCCCAGATAGGCTACGGCAACCACCGGGTCGGCACGATAGCGGGCCCCCATGGCGACACCGGCAGCATGCAACAGATGGGTGCCGACCGCGATATTGATCGGAAAAATATTCAGCTCCGGCGGGCAGAGCATGCCCCGTTCGTCACCGGCCCAGTAGCGATAATAGCGCGACCGTGGATAATCCAGGCAGAGGAAGACACCGAGTTCCCGGAAAGACGGAAATACCCAGTCCTGACGAGTCAGGGCGAAAGCGCTGCCGACCTGTGCCGCTTCCTGCCCCAGAGACGAGGGGAAGGTGCCGAGGCGCCCTTCGCGTTGCAGGCTCAGAGCGCGTTCATCGGCCAGTCGGGTCAAC
>JAUXIR010000285.1 GCA_030620915.1 Geopsychrobacter sp.
AGGATCGAAGGGGTCAAGGGTGATAGGGTCATCGATTCCAGGATGGCGGCAGACACCGTCATCAGGGTGCTGGCCGGAGTCCCGTCGAAAGTCGCTGTGATCGTGGTGCTGCCGACAGCAACCGTACTGGCCAACCCCTTGCTGCCGACCGCATTGCTGATGGTTGCCGCCAACGGGTCTGACGAGGACCAGACAACATCAAAGGAAATGTCCTGGATCGTCGCATCGGAGAAGGTAGCGATCGCCTCAAATTGGGCGGTCAACCCTTTGGGGATCGTCGGTGTCAGTGGCAAAATCGCAAGGCTGCTGAGCGTGGCACTGCTCACAGTCAAAGTGAAATCATCCTGGATCCCGTCGAGAGCAGCCGAAATGGCGGCACTTCCCGGAAACACGCCGGTCGCCCGGCCGATCGTCCCCGCGTCATTGCTGACTGTCGCTACCGCCGAATCAGCGCTCGCCCAGATGACATCGGCGGTAATATCCCGAGTGAAGAGGCCGGAAAAATTCCCGATCGCCCGCAGTTGGGTCGAGGTCAAATTGGCTATCTGGGGATTTTCTGCGCTGATTTCGATCGAGGTCAGGGGAGTGAAGCTGTTGGGGCGGGTCGGGTCGCTGGCATCCCCACAACCGGACAGACCCAGCAAGCCAAACAAAATTGCGACCAGATAATATTTCATCTTTCCCCCATTGAAATTCAAAATATGTGTTAATTCGGTATTTAAAAGAAAAGGATCCCGGATCGAGCGACGAAGGGACCATTCCGCGGGCTAACCTTTGTGTACAGAACCGAACTCTATATCACGACTCCAGACATATCAAGCACTTCCCATATTTCTACACCCAAAATTTTCGGCAATTCCCGGTGATCTTTTTTCCACTAGATTCGCATCCAGGATAAGAGTCTGACAAGACTTGGGCAGGCGGGAGAATCCTACAACTCCCGAGTACGGATACCAAGCTATCGCCAAGACGGACAAAACGACACCCCTCAAGAAGTGTCGTTTTTGTCCGTCAATATCTATTTTCCAGAATTCAGCCTGAGCACAGGAGCTTTGGCGAATGTTCACCGCCACAGACATCCGCCGCAGCCGATTTTCCTATCCGTCTCCCACTGACAGAGTACCACCTGGATTAATCGTCCTTACGCACTTTACTCTCGGCCTGACCGTAAGAATCGTGCATACATGCGACGATGTAACAGGGGCTTTCACAGGGGCCGCAACATTCCCCATAGGATTTACGCGCCATTATGCAGAAGGAGTTGTACTCAGGGTGATATCCGCAGCTGGCATATCTGCCTTGCCGCCCTCCGTGGGTCATGACCATATCGACCTCCAACGTTGTTCAGAATTCGGGGTGGATTCTGCTTCCTCTCCTGGCTTCATCCATACCACCTTTGACTCAATAGGTAGTCACCGGCTCCGACATTGGGAATATCATGATGATGGTCTAAATGTTATGACTTGTGCTTAAATTTTACCTCGTCGATCAGGTTCTGCAAGCGAAACAGTCATCAATTCTGCCGCAGATCGACATTCTCTGTCAGGTGGCTATTTCGAAGACCTGAAAACAACGAAATTTCGATCTAAAGAAAAGAAATCCAGGTTGAATTGGATGTCACCCTCCCCCACCTGGGCGAAGGGATTTTCCAGATGATCCTGGATATTTGACAGGCTCTACCGTGTCAAGGGCTGCCCCTGCTGAGTAGTGCTCGGAACAACCTCAAGCTGGTTCAAACTCTCTTCGACCAGCGGCAGAATATTCTCGACGATGATCTCGACGCCGGCTGCGGTGGGATGGATCCCATCTCCCTGATTCAATTCCGGCCGACCGGCGACCCCCGCGAGGAAGAAGGGGTAGAAAGGGACTCCCTGCCTTTTGGCCAGATCGGGGTAGAGCTGGTCAAACTTGGTATAATAATCTCGACCGAGGTTGCGCGGCGCGCGCATCCCCGCCAGCAAGGGCTGGACACCGGCGGCCTTGAGTCGGGTGAGAATGGCGTCGATATTAGCGCGGGTACCGGCCGGATCGAGACCACGCAGAGCATCGTTGGCGCCCAACTCAACGATCACCAACTGAGGGCGATCGGCCAGGGTCCAGTCGAGACGGGCCAACCCGCCGGCACTGGTGTCACCGGAGACACCGGCATTCTGCACCACCACTCGGAAACCGAGCTGACGCAGAGCCGACTCGAGTTTTACCGGGAAGGTTTCTCGCTCCCGCAAGCCGTAGCCGGCAGTCAGGCTGTCGCCAAGAACAGCAATCCGCACAGCAGAGCCCTTTGCCAGTCCGTTCAGCGGCAACAACAGAAAAAAACAGAGCCAGAGAATTTTTGGAGACCACATGCCAGAACCGATCGTGAAAATAGAAAACCTGCACCTCAGTCTAGTGGGTGGTGCCGGGCCGGTCAATATCTTGCGCGGCATCGACCTGTCGGTCACACGCGGCGAGACCATCAGCATCGTCGGTCCCTCTGGTGCCGGCAAGACCACCCTGCTGATGGCCCTCTCCGGGCTGGAGCGGCCGACCTCAGGCCGGGTGCAGGTCAGCGGCATCGATCTGGGCTCGGCCGACGAGGACCAACTGGCGCGCTTTCGCCGCAAGCATATCGGCATCGTCTTTCAATCCTTCCATCTGGTGCCGACCATGACCGCGCTGGAGAATGTTGCCCTGCCCTTGGAGTTTTCCGGTCAACCGGATGCTCTGCAACAGGCGGCCATGGCCCTCGCCGCCACCGGTCTGGCTGAACGTGTCGCCCACTTCCCCGGTGAACTTTCCGGCGGCGAGCAACAACGCGTCGCTTTGGCGCGAGCCTTCGTCGCCCGGCCTTCGTTGATCCTCGCCGATGAACCGACCGGCAATCTCGACCGCGAGACCGGCCAGATGGTGATGGAACTGCTGTTCAACCTGCAACAGGAGCAGGGCACCACCCTGATGCTGATCACCCATGATGAACAGCTGGCCGGGCGCTGTCAGCGCAGCATCCGCATGGCCGACGGTCTCCTCTATGCCATCAATGTAGATAGTCGATGAAAGAGCCCCCCGTCCTGTTGCAGGCCCTGCGCCTGGCGCGTCGCGAACTGCGCAGCGGCCTGCGTGGCTTCGGCGTCTTTCTCGCCTGCCTCTTTCTCGGTGTCTTCGCCATCAGCGCCATCGGCAGTTTCAGCGCCGCGGCGAGATCGGGACTGCTGGCCGATGCCAGCGCCCTGCTCGGTGGTGACCTGGAAATCCGCCGCATGCATCGGCCCTTTTCGGATCAACAGCGCGCCTTCCTCTCCGCCCGCGGCGAGACATCGGAAGTAGTCGAGCTGCGCACCATGGCCGGCAACGCGCAGACTGAGCAGCGGGCTCTGGTGGAATTGAAGGCGGTCGATGGACTCTATCCCCTCTACGGCCA
>JAUXIR010000103.1 GCA_030620915.1 Geopsychrobacter sp.
GCAGCAAGAATGCGGAACAGCTCGCTATCCGGATCGGCCTCTAAGGCCAGCGGGCGGCTGGCGGTTTCGAAGTGGAAGGTCTGACTCGCCGCATCCAGTTGCAGCTGTTGGCGCAGTACCCCTGTTTCGGTGGTCAATTGCAGCTCGACCGCAAGCTGGTAGGTAGGCCGCTGGGTCAATCTGCCGCTGACCCGCCAGCCATCCTTGCCATCCTTCAACCGAACCAGTTTCACATCCTGCAAGGCCAGCTGTGGTCCCTCTCGCCTTGATAGCCATTGCTCGAAAAATGGCTGCAGATTGATACCACTGATGGTTGAGAACAGCTCGCTGAAATCATCCCAGTTAACCCGGGTATGCATCCTTTCTTTCGCAAGCTGGCGTAATCCGGTCCAGAAGGCCTGGTCGCCGATTCTTTTCCGCAGCATATGAAACAGCAGTGCCGTCTTGCCATAACCGATCGCCTGGCTGGCCTTGTCATGACGGGAGCTGAAACGGTTGATGGCAAAGACATTGTCCGCGCCGACCAGATTGGCGTAATCACGCAGAATGTTCCGCCGATATTCTTGTGCTTCGGTTGCTGAACTGCGCTCCTTATACAGATAATCGGCGACATAGGTGGTTAGGCCTTCGGCCCAGTTACCTTGGCGGTAGTCAACCCGCACGCCGCTTCCCCACCAGGAGTGAGCGATTTCGTGGCCGAGACTGGTTTTGACGATAAACGGCAGCTTGATCACGCTGCTGCCGAGCAGGGTCCAGGAGGGCAGGCCGTAGCCGGTCGGAAAGAAATTTTCAACAATGGCGAATTTATGAAAGGGGTAGGGGCCGAACAGCTCCGCGTAGAATTGCAGATAGCTGCGTGCTTGCCGCAGATAGGTTGCGGCCAGGGGGGCTGAGTCGGCATAGAAATAGGCATAGATCGGCACCGGCCCGGCCAGATCTTCGAACACCTCATAAGCACCGGCCGAGAGGGTCAGGCCCTGTATCGGATAGTCGACCAGCCAGACCGAACTGCTGCGGTCGCCTGCAACCTGGCGGGCGATGCGTCTTCCGGAGGTGATCGCCTCGGTGCCGACCGGTGCCGAGATGCTGATGCGGTAGTGTACTTTTTTGCCCTGCAGACGCGGATACCAGTGAACCCCGGAGGAGAGATAGCTGCCGCCAGCTGAGATGCCGGCGGAAACGCCATAGCTGGGGTCCTCATTGTGGAGCGGGGTCTTACTGACCTGGTCGTTGAAAACTCCCCTGTAACTGATGCTGATCGGTTCTGTACCACCTGGCTCCAGCTGCAGAATACCACCGGAGAACATATAGGGCAGCGGGCGGTCACCCTGGCGAATCGCGACTATTTCACAGCGGTTGGAGAGCTGCAGCTTAAGCGGTGACTCAATCCGGCCATTAAAGTCGATCTCTGCCCTGGCGACCAAGCGCTGTTCAGCCGGATGCAGACCGATATCAAGCTCATAGTTAATTGCCGCGAAAGCCGATGCCGGAAGCAGCAGGAGGAAAAGCAATAACAGTGATTTCATCGTAATCTGTCGACCTCAAGATAGAAATTCTGATTTGGAACAAAATGCAGGGAGTTGCTGGGACAGTATACCTGGCTTTGACATCTTCATGCTGAAACAGGGGCTCAGGGGTGGAGTATCATCCAGCCCGGCAACCAGCAACACAGATTTTCATCCAGAACGAGGCTTACCTTACCAGATCTGTCTGCTATACTCTCCCCGAAATCTCAACAACCTATGCTGCCGGATTGCCGAGCTGAAGTCAGGTGGCTTTAACAGAATTCAGGAGACAAATGATGCTTATTCGAAAAACCGCTATTCTCTTTTTTGCCGCAATCCTGATCTGCATCCCGCAGCTGGTCCTGGCGGGGGACTCGGCTCATCCCTTGAAGACAGGCGCAGAACATGGCATCCAGATTTCTCCTGATCTTAAAAAACTGCTCAACCAGGAGATGGCCGCCATTCAGCAGGGCATGATGGCCCTGATCCCTGCGCTGTCAGCCGGGAACTGGGAAGAGGCGGCGACCATCGGTCAGAACATCAAGGCCAGCTTCATCATGAAACAAAAGCTGACCAAGGCCCAAAAAGAGGAGCTGCATCGGGTTTTGCCAGCGGCTTTTATCGAGATGGATCAAGCCTTCCACAAATCGGCTGGAATGCTGGCGCACGCCGCTGAAAAGAGAAACGCCGATGTCGCGAATTTTTATTTCTTTAAACTCAATGAGGCCTGTGTCTCTTGCCACGCAAAATTTGCAACTGAGCGTTTTCCCGGGCTCGTCAAGCAGGCCGGCGCGGAAGAAGATCACCATTAATAGGCTATGATGGAGAGAGGGTAGGGTCAACCGGGCAATGGTTGTTGCGGGGTATCGACCCTGGGCTGGCGATGCGACAAGAAAACATCTACCAGATCGAGGAACTTCACGAAAAGACCCGGATCTTTGCCGACCGGGCCGAGGGCGGCGTCCGCCTGGGCGAGCTGCTCGGCGAACTGGAACTGGAACGACCGCTGGTGTTAGCGATTCCGGCCGGTGGGGTGCCGGTTGCCATCGCCCTGGCCGATCTGCTGCACGCAAGCCTCGATGTTGCGGTGGTGAGCAAAATTACCCTCCCCTGGGACAGCGAGGCGGGTTACGGTGCCGTTGCCTTTGATGGCAGCTACCAACTCAATCATAGTCTGATCGCGCGGGCCGGCCTGAGCGCAGAGCAGGTCGAGACCGGTATCCGGGCGACCCGCACCAAGGTGGAAAGGCGCCTGATGCTGTTTGGTCGGCAGAGCCCGCTGCCGCAGCTGAGCGGTCGCGACCTGATCCTGGTCGACGATGGTCTGGCCAGCGGGTTTACCCTGCAGGTCGCGGTCGCGGCCCTGCGGCGGGCCGGAGCGGAGCGACTGCTGGTGGCGGTTCCGACCGGCCACACTGCTGCGGCCGAGCGCCTGGCCAGCGAGGTCGAAGCCCTCTACTGCGCCAATCTGCGCAGCGGGTGGAGCTATTCGGTCGCGGCCGCTTATCGCAGCTGGTACGATCTGAGCGAAACCGAGGCCAGGTTATTACTGGAACAACAGGCAGCGGGGTAACGTCACGGGTGTCAGTTTTTCGGCGGATTGAGCATCAATGCCAGGTCTTCCAGCAGCGCCTGCAGATCCTCCTCATGCTCAACTTCCTGCTCCAGAATCTGCAAGGCGATATTGTAGGTGACCGGATCTTTCCCCGCAGTCAATTTCATCAGATCGTCATAAACACCGATAGCGCACTGCTCTCCCTTGATATTCTGTTCCAACAATTTCCGCACAAAGGGATCAGTTGGAGCCTCATAGCCACAGTTGCACCAGGTGAACCACTCCTGCGGATCGATCAGCGGGGTGCCGCCGAGTTGAATGATCCGGTCGGCAACCAGCGTGGCATGGCCCAGCTCTTCGGTTGCATGCACGAGCAACTCAGCCATCACGGCGTCCTTCATCGGTCCCTTGATCACTTTGGCCCCGAGCCAATACTGATAGTAAGCCAACCATTCATCGGCATAGGCCTTATTCAGAACGATTAACAGCTGGTCAACATCCAGACCAACAATTGCGCGACCCTTGCTCCCCATCCGCTTCCTCCTTTTGATGACTGCTTACGTCTAATAGCCATTAAACTAGTAGCGTATGGCTTAGGAAAGTCAACCAAGGCAGAGAATCTCAGCCAACTTGGAAATGATTGTACGGACCGGATTAAAGCTGTAGCGCTAAGGGGCCAACTCGACTCTGCCAGCCAGCGGCCGCACGCTGTCGAGTATGCCGGCCCGCCAGGGTCAGACCCCTTGCCATTGGTTTTGATTTTCAGGCGGAACTGCGGGATGCCGCGAGCACTCTTGAGCAAAAGACCGCGGGAAGCAGGATTTTCCACTGAGAAGTTAAAAAAGGGTCGGGACCGATTCTGCGGTCCCGACCCTATTTTTCATTCAGAGCTTTATTACTCAGGCGGCGGTGAAATCGCCGCTGATATAATTTTCCAGCTGGTGGATCAGAAATTCTTTCTGGGCGATCGACGCCTTGACCAGGTCTCCGATGGAGAGAACCCCGATCAACCGGTCATTGTCCATGACCGGCAGGTGGCGGCAGCGCTTGTCGGTCATCAGGGCCATGCATTCCTCTATCGTCATTTCCGGGGTCACGTAGGTGACCCTGGTCGACATGATATCCCTGACCAGGGTCTTGGTCGACGAGACCCCCTTGAGAATCACCTTGCGGGCGTAATCGCGCTCGGAAATGATCCCCACCAGCTGGTTGTTATCGACGACCAAAAGCGCGCCGCTCTCTTTTTCTGCCATCATCTCCAGCGCAGCGTAAACCGACTTGTCGGAGGTGATGCTCCAGATTTGATTCCCTTTTGTTCCCAGTACCTGCTTGACAGTATTCATAGACACACCTCCAGATGTTGGGGCCGGTTCTCTGTGGGCCGGAAAATGGAATTTCCCAGGCGCATACCTACTGAGCAGTTTTTCAGCGCAGCGCCTTGGAAGAGACGGGGGAAGGTAAGTAATGGTATTACGGTACCATATTATTTGCAAGTGTCAAGCATAGCCTTTCAAGCTATCCGTAACTTGAGAGAGGAGCAGTGCGCAATTTTTCTGATTCCCCCTGAACCATCATTCCCTGAGCCGGTCGCGCGGAGTATTAACATTGACTTGATTTTCGCAGCGGGCTACACTTGTAAGAACTTTCTCACGAAGGAGTCGCCAATGCCTTTGTCGATCAACACCAGTATCTCCGCTTTACACGCCCTGGGAACCAAGCAAGCCGCAACCGCCAACAATATCGCCAACCTCGATTCGACTCAATTCAAGAAATCACGCGTCGTGCTGGAAGAAGGGGAGAGCGGCAGCGTGTCGGCCAGGGTGCAGCAGATCAACAGCCCTGGGGTGATGATCAATCAGCCGGACGGTTCGCTGGAGGAACTCTCTAATGTCGAACTGAGCCAGGAACTGACCGACATGATCCCCACCCAACACGGCTACGAAGCCAACATCAAGGCGCTGCAGACTCAAGGAGAGATGGAAGATTCGATTATCGACCTGCTCGGCTAGCAACCGGTTCATGGCAAGATCGACAGGCTGCTAGGCGGCATCTTTTAAATAGCAAAAACACTGCATCACATCTAACATATGAAAGGCCCGCATTTTTCGCTGCGGGCCTTCGTTTATTTATTCGCTATTTGTGCCCTTGTCACGGGCTTGACCGGCGGTTTGTGACCGTCAGCGGGGTGTACGAACTATTCGAAGAATCTGTATCTGTTTCGATAGGCGACCTCCTTTGCATGAGTAAATAATATGTTCAGGAGTACTACACCCCAATCATACTCCATCGACGCCGGGAACGCAGCGGGATCGGTGAATTTTAATGTTAGAAAAGGGGAGGGGAGCGCAGAATCTGCGGCATATGCTATCTTGAATCAAGGGTGATCTAACATCGGAAGGGTAACTCATGCTCCCAGTTACTTTGCGTGCTCTGGGCTTAATCCTTTTGCTGGCTGGCCTTGGGTCCGCCTTGCTGCTGCGGGCCCTGCCTCCGGCCAGCCCTCTATACTGGTTTATCCCCGCTGGACTCCTGTTCAGCTGTGGCATTCTCAGCCTCTACTGCCGGAGCAGGCGCGGACTGCTTGGCGTGTTTGCCGTTACCGGGCTGGCCGTTCTGCTCCTTAAACTACCGCTCTGGCCGACTGCAACGAATGGCGCGACAGATTCTGGAGCCAGTCAGAATCAGGCATTACAAACCGTCAAACTTCAGGTTCCCGAAATGTTCCGTCACGGGGCGTTGGACGTCCCGCGCGAGCTACAGTTATTTGAAGGGCTGCAGATTTCGGTCTTTGCCGCCGGCCTGGATAGCCCGCGCATGCTTGCCTTCAGCCCGGCCGGGGATCTTTATGTTTCATTGCCAGGCGCAGGACAGGTTGCCGTGCTGGCCGATGCTGATCGCAATGGCGTGGCCGATGGAATTGGCATCTTCGCCGCTGATCTTGACCGTCCTCACGGACTGGCTTTTAGCGCAAAGGATCTGCTGGTCGCCGAAAACGGTCGGCTGCTTAAACTGTCGGATCAAGACGCTGACCTGAAGGCTGACAGGGTTGAGA
>JAUXIR010000050.1 GCA_030620915.1 Geopsychrobacter sp.
AGCGATCGCATCCAGGAGCTGAAATCTCAGCATCTTGCGTACAAACTCGGCATTGCGCCGGCCGAAGCGTTGCTGTTCCTCTTGCTGGACAGCGTGTAGACGCACAGCACGCAAAGCCCCTAATCTTTCGGAAAGGAAGTGGGAGAGCCCGGCCATCACCTCGCGAATATCTCGGGTTCCCGATTCGATCGGCTGCTTAAAAGCAGCGGTAATCACCAGCGCGACGATAATCCCCAAGAAACTCCAAAGAGCCAGGGGGGTGGACAGGTTGAGTAATATCACCGCCGCTACGATCAAAAAGATCAGGTTCTGGATAAACCCGAGTACCCCGTCAACCAACAGCGTCTGAATCTTCGAGACATCGGCACCAAACCGGCTCAGCAGGTCGCCATGACGAAATCGCTCCAAGGCTTCCAGGGGTGCATTGAGACAGTGCTTGAAAATCCGCTCCCTGATCTCCACCAGGACCGCAGCCGAAAGTTTGGCATGGACCACCCGGGTCAGCGTCCCCAGCAGCAGATCGGCTACCGCCAACCCCAGCAGCAGCGCGGCGATACGTGGCACGATGGCATAGTCCCCTCGATCCACGACCGCATCGATGAAGCTCTTGCCGATCAGGGGCGTCGCCAGAGAGGCCGCCGAACCGGCCAGCCCCAGCAAAAAAACGGCCGCCAGCAGCCCTTTCTTGCCGCGCAGGTAGCGGATAAAAGGTTTCACCGCATTCAGCATATGGCCTCCTCGGATTCCTGCTCGGGCCAAACATCGGGGTAGTAACAGAGGTGGGCATCTTGACAGAGGGAAGCTCCCCCGCGCAGTTCAATCACCGCCGTGCGGATCTCCTCGGGAGCGGCGCCGGCACGGGCCAATTGCAGTGCCATGGCGGCCAGACCGACCGAGGCCACCTTTCTGGTCAGGGACGCCTCGCGCCCCACCACCGTGAGACTGCTCACCCCGGCCCGCAGCAACCTCGGCAAGGCGCACAAGCCGCAGGGTCCGACCGGATAGCCGCGACTGGTTTTGCACCCGCAATGGTTCAGGGTCCACTTCCAGAATTCGTACCCTTCCAGGGTTTGCCCTGAAATACCCTGAGCTTCCTCGCCATCGTTCAGGCAGAAGACCCCGGCGGCATGGGTGGTCGCACAGAGACCTTCTTCAAAAACACAGCCATCATTCAACAGAAAAACCTCGGATTCCAATCCGGGGACCAGGCTCGCTTCTATTTCATCAAGGGTCATATGGCGCGGCAGAATAATCCTTGAGACTCCCAGCTCTTGAAAGAAGGCGGCAGCGCCTGAATTGGTGCAGGTCGCCAGACTCGAAAGATGAATTCTGGGGCCCATTCCGGCCTCGACCAGCGCGAGCAGAAGATCAAGGTCAGCAACAATCAGCCCGGCAACTCCTTCTTCAAGAAGTGCGGCACTGAACTCGACAAGCATCTCCAGCGCTCCCGCCGGGTAGAAAGGCGCGTTGAGGGTCAGGTAAACGGGGTGGCCCGCAGCACGGGCCAGAATCTGCTGAAGATCGGCAAGGTCGGCGACCCCGGCTGAGCCCTGCGCACGGCGATTGATCCAGTTCTGATTGAAGCGTTTCTGCCAGGTAGCCGGGGTCAACCCGCAGTAAAACTCCTCGGCACCGGCCGCCAATAGGGGTTCCACTTCTGAAGAATCTTTCAGCGGCGCAAGGAGTTTCATGACATCGGACTTTCGTGGATGACGATTCGGTCTGCCCGACCCAGATGCGCTTCGACCAATGCCTGGGTCGCTTCGTAGAAGAGCGTATTTCCCGCCCGCCAGAGGGGACGCTCGAGATCGGACCGTTCCACCGAGTACCCGCGTTGACGACAGGACACCTGACAGGTGCGGCCAAGATTCTTGGCGAAATTTTGATTACCCTTTTGGGCCTCAGCCTTAAACAGGCAGTTGCGACCCGAAGTTGCGAAAATGTAGGGGAGGTGTAAGACCCTCTGCAGGTCGGTCGTCCCATCGCCGAGATAACTCCCCTCCAGATCGGGGTCGGTTTCCAGACCAGCAACACCAAAGCGTTGCAGAAGGGCACGTATCTGCTCCCCCCTGGCGGTCTCCCCGGTTTGCGATTCCAGAGGTTGCTCGGCAAGACGAGGATCCCTGAGCGCGCGATTGAGCAGGCGGCCAGCCTGGCGTTTGACCTCGGGGTGCTCATTTCGCAGCATCCGCAGCACACCAAGATCGTTGAAGACAATAGTCGGTGACCAACCACGGCTTTCAAGTTCGGTGACTAATTCCTGAACCTGACAAAGCCCGTCTGACCTGACCACCGGGGTCAGCAGAACCGCCTCCAGGCCGGCGTCTTTCGCCAAGGTACAGAACTCTTCAGCCTCTTTGAGGTCAGGGATAAGCTCCTGACAGAATTCGGAGCCGAAATAGACTGCGGTCAAGGGTCCGTCCGGCAGTAACTTTCGCCATTTCACTGGACACAGCCGCCGGGGATCCTCTGGCAAGAGCCCGGGATTCAATAGACGTACAGCGTATTCCATATCTGACTTTCCATACCCAAGGGGCGAAACCTGGAAGCCTGATTCAAACTTCCAGGTTTCGCATTGTCGGTTGGTTATAAGGTCAACCTGCGCATCCCCATGCCATCGGTTGCCATCTGCAACACCTTGATCGGCAGCATGGTGGCAACATCGAAGACCGTAATCGTCGATCCCCCGGCCCCGGCATAGAGTTTCTTGCCGTCAGTGGTCGGGATGATGCCGTAACAGGTCCCTTCGGTAATCGGCACGATTTTGGTGTAGGTTCTGGTTTTCAGGTCGATGACAGCCACGTCATCCATTATGGCGTAGGCCTTGGTCTTGTCCGGGGAGTAAATCGCATTGTAAGCAAAGGGCGGCTCACCCAGCAGCATGGTTTTGGTAACCTTCCCGCTTTTGGTATCAATACTCAACAAACCCATCCCCTCGGCAGAGTAATAGGGAGAGAGCCAGACGCCGTCGTTCTCCGCAGTGTAGTGCCATAGCGCCAGGATGTTGATCCCCTCTTCGAACATGGAGATGGTATCGACGATTTCCATCTGTTTTTTTGCGACATCAATGGTAAAGATGTCCTGACCGATGGCGTACATTTTTGTGTCATTTTCAACCAGACATAAGCTGACTATGCCGAAGGGAACCTCCAGGCTACGCAGGATCTTGCCGTTATCAAGATCGATCTGCAGGACCTCGGGATGACCTATGACCACCTCGCCGGCTTCAGTGCGGCGGGAAAAAACATTGACATAGCCGGTCTTGCCGTCCTGGCTGACGACGAGCCCGTAAATAAAACGTTCCCAGCCCTTTTCTTCAACCTTGATACTGTTGACGATCTGCATCTTCTCCAAATCAAGCTTGTGAATCACTCTGCGGGTGCCGGTCACATAGAGAAACTTCTTATCGGCAGAGAATACCGAGTCGCGGGCAGCACCCTTGATCGGAATGTCGGTTATTTCATCGGTGTCGGTGTCGATGACCTGGATCATTTCATTGCCCATGTGGAATATCAGATCCTTGGCTTCGACCCGATCACTGACCGCCATGGTACAAAGCAGTAATGCTGCAAAAAAAGCGTACTTTTTGATATTCATGGATGACTCCTGTTATTCGATAATCAAGCTGTTTTGCGCCTGTAATATGAACCAACAGACGCCGCTCCTTCCTATTTCAGTTCACGCCAATCCCGGGCAATATTGGGACAGGCCACATCGAAATCGGGATTATTGGTGAGTCCATCCGGGACCTGGGCCGGCCACCAGCAATCCCCGGCACAACCGTGATAGTCACGGGCTGATGATTGGCAGTTACTGACCGGATAGGTCGGACGCGGGTTGGTTTCCCAGCCGGTGTCAAAGATGGTGGTACAACCGACCGGCATGTTCAGCGGATCTCCCTCGGCGAGGGCCTCGACGGTCTTTTTTTCCCCCGCGGCCAACGCTTCTATGGCCCGGGCTTTTTGATTCAGGGCCTCGATCCGTCTCTTCTTATCCATGAGTTCTGCCTTTCTTGAAAGATGTCGATAATCAATTAACAGGCGGCCCGTTTCTCTAGGCGTTCAAGCAAAGGGTCGGCGCCTGTGCTACGTAATTCAGCATAAAGTTCGATACCGAGTTGCAACCAACTGCGGATAAAATTGCAGCTGCTGCCCGGCGGCAACCCCAGCTTGCTCTCCCTGAGGTGGTTTTCGTAATGACAGCCTCCGGCACAGAGGGTTCTGGCCCAGCAGTCCGAACACATCTTTTCTTTACCTGCGGTGAGGATGGCCAGGCTCGACTCGATTTTTTCCACATCGGCTCCGGTATCGAGGTCGCCGACGTGAAATATCTCCTCTCCGGCCAACCGGTGACAGGGAAAGAAGTTGCCCTCGGCATCGACTGCCAGATAGCCGAAACCAGCACCACAGGCGACAGACTTGGTCTGTCCCAGGTGCAGCCGTCCCAGCAGATCGAGGATGTTACTGAACGGAAGAATCCGCCCCTTGTCCGCCTCCTGCTTAAAGCGGCAAGCCATTGAGGCAAACCCTTTGAGGAGGATCTCTTCCTGCTCGAAACTGGGAAGCAATTCGGTGGTAATCGGGCTGGCCGGCGCAATCCCGACCTCATGAAAGCCGAGCCCCATCAGGTGATCGTAGACCTCCTCAATGCGTCCCCATTGATCCGGGACCAGGGTCACCCGGGCAGCAACCGGTGCCGGGCTGTTATGCAACAAACCCTTTAGTTTCGGCAGGATTTTGGCGTAGCTTCCTTGACCGGCAACATCGGGACGGTTGGCATCGTGCAGGTCGGGTGGACCGTCGAGGCTGATGGCAACCCCCACTCGATGTCGTTGTAAAAAGTTGATGATCTCCGGTTTCAGGAGCGTGCCGTTGGTCGTCAGAGATATCTGGACCCTCTTCCCCGTCTCCCTTTCCCCAAGTGCAGCCTCTTCGACCGCGGCTTCGATAGCAGGCATGTTCAGCAACGGTTCCCCACCAAACAGAACCAGGGTCACGCTCTCGCGGTCGCCCGCCTCCCGAACCAGGAGACGGACGGCTTTGCGAGCCATTTGCGGGCTGAGCATACGAGGGGTTCCCCCGTAGGAACCCCCTTCGGCGTAGCAGTACTTGCAGCGCAGATTACAATCCTGAGCCACCTCCAGAACCATGGTCCCCAGAGGAATATCCTGCGGATGAAAAGGTTCTGGGACAGATCGTCCAACAACGCTTTCCGGCAACAGAAATCGAGCATCCTGTAATTCACTCAGGATCTCCCGATCCTGCAGGTTTGTCTGATTGAGGTCCAGAAATGGGTGTGAACCCAAACGCTGAATGACCTCACGAGTTTGTCCGTCGATGAAAAACAGGCTTGCATGATCCACCCCGAAGAGGATCGTGCCCTCGTCGACCTCAAAAATCCGATGATCTGCCCACAGGTGATTCATGGTTACTTTATCCTGGGAATATAGTCAGGTACGGTGGCCACCAGTCTGGCCTCTGCCGAGTAGTGATGATCTCCCCTCTTATACTTAGCCTTGACCTTGACCAATCCTGTCCCTTCACCCTGGAATTCTCTAGCCGGCAGTGGGCCGTAGTCACCGGAGGGGAGGTAGTTACCATTCTCGGAGATGCCTCCCATCCAGCGCAGGTCATCATCGTCAGGCCGGGTGACCAGTTCGCTCAGGCTAAATTCTGCGGCAACCGGACCCAGTACGACATCGTCTGCGGAATCATCGATGTCAGCCCCCTTGGAATAGGCGATGGCATCAAACTGAACCCCTTCGGCGGGGAAGTTTTGGCCGCCGTCGACTCTGGCACGCCCCAACTCAGGAGTGATGGCGATATAGTCGATCTGGGAGACCAGGTTCAGCGTCCCGGCCGCAATCCCCTTGACGCTGAGCTTGGCCTGGGTCGTGCCTTTCCCGCGGTAGAGGACTTGCAGTTCGATGGCATTGTCACCCTGCTGTTTGGCGGAGAGGATTTTTATCGCTCCACCGGCAACACGGACGTCAGCTGCAGTTACCTGTGGCAGGACGGTTCCCTCCAGCAGCAGGGTGGTGGTTTCACCACTGACCAGATAGTTGGGACTCAGCTTTAACACCCGAGACTTGCCGTTCAGGGGGTACCAGGTGCTGGTGGAAGTGCGAAAACCGGGGGCCGGGAAACTGTACTGGCCACGCAGAATACCGTCGGCGAAACTGAAGGCTCCCAAGGTCTTGGAGCCGTTATGACTGGTGTTGATCCTAAAAGCGCTTCCGCCATAGAGAGAGGCATCGCCGAAGAAACTCTCGGAGGTACCGTCGGCATACTGCCAGGAGCCGACGACCTCATAATCTCCGTTCGCACCATTTTTGATCGAAGCATGGCCCCGGTAATTTCCCTTACCGGGTTCATAGCCCAGAATCAACCAGGACCCGGCTGGTGAATCCTTGGTCGGTTTCAGGGCTGTACCGTAGGGCTGGCTCTTGGCCAGCTGTGCCAGTACGGCATCGGCCTCAGGAATCCATTTCATCTCGCGCATCTGTCCAATAACAGTCGGAACCATGTAGAGATGGAAGTCGCGAGTTTTGGCCCAGGCCGACTCGGTCATCCGATAGGAATAGATTTTCCCCGCGCTGTGACAACGCACACAGGTGACAAACAGTTTCTCCGGGTCGTTGGCTTGTGGTGTCTCCACATTCTGTGGATTGTTGTACAGGTCGAGATACTTAACCTTCTCGGCTTCCTCGAAAGTGAGCCCTTGAGTGGAGCAAAGTTCCTTGATGAGTGGGTTCATCTCATTCGACTCTAAATCCATCCCATGCAGTCTGGCCATCCGATCGACGATGACCACCCACTCCTCAGGCGTTGTGCGAAGCTCTTCAACCCTGGGGATCTTCCCCCCTTTGGGCTGATGACAGCCGCTACACTTTTCCCAGACGAGCGACTTCTTCGAGAAGGCCATCGCAGCGGGCGAGATGATGGCGCTTGAGACAATCAGTACTGCAAAAATAAACAATGCTCTTAACATTTAGCTGTTCCTCCTATCAGTTATTGATTATCCAGTGCTTGAATCCGGAATTTTCAGAAGTAGTACATCAACAGGGCCTGGCCAAAGGTCGCGGTATCGTCGCGGCCGCTAAGCTCTTTAGCGGCATCGCCGGGGAAGGAGGCACCGAAACCGAAGCTGAGGAACATGTTGTCACCGAGAACGGTATCGACAAACAGGTTCACCTCGTCGGCCCAGTCGTCCGAGCTGGTGCCGAATGCGGCTTTCTCATTAATCGTATGGTTCAGGTAATGGAAGGAGATTGCGGTCGCCTCGGTGGCCGAAAAACCGACTTCGGCAATGGCGACACTCTTGTTGCTGTTGAGCAGCCAGATTTCACCGGTCTGCTCACCCTGAATCCAGCGGTTCCAACCGGAGAAATGATCAAACATCTGGTCGTAGTTGCCCTCATCGTTATCGGCCAGATCATCGTCACCGGAGTAGGTCACGTACATGCCGCGCACATACGGGGACCTGGCAACCGGAAAGGTGTAGGTCGCCGCGGCAAAACCGGCGTAGGCATCCCGATTATCGCCACCCTGAAGGGCCACTTCCCCCTCAAGCAGCAGATTTTCTACAATCGCGGTCTCGCCGCCGAGCGAATAGGTGATGATATCGCCGCCATCATCGATTTTGTTGAAGACGCCGGCATAGACATAGGATCCTTCGTTGATATCGAGGTGCGCATTCAAGCCGAGAAGATCGGTATCGCCGGTCTGGCGAATATCACCGCCGGGACGCGCATAGAAAGCGGTGGTCTGCACCGCACCCAGGGTTGCTTCAAGCTGGATGGCAAAGGGGAAACTGGCATGGTCCATCAACCAGAATGCGGTTGCCTGATCCTGGGAAGAACCGACCACAAACCACTTTTCGACCTGAATGTCCTGCCGACCGACCTTGAGCGAAACGCCCGAATCCTGGATATTGCCGAGCTTGATCCAGGCCTGATCGAGTGCGGTGGTCGAACTGTCCGCCGGGCTGCCGTAAACATCCTGACCGGCGGTCGTTGCAAAGTAACCGCCGACCGACGCCGAGACATCCGCCCAGTCGAGCTTCTTGAGCGCATTCAGGGAGAAGCGCGCCGACACCTCGCCCCAGTTGGCGTCGTCCTGATTGCCGCCGTCGGCAACCGCGCGCGAAGCACCGCAATAGGGGTTGTTATCAACCCGATAGAGGGTGCTGACCCCCATCCCCAGGGTCATGTCGTCAAAAACTTC
>JAUXIR010000313.1 GCA_030620915.1 Geopsychrobacter sp.
CATGCGCAGGGCAAACTCGGTGGTGAAGATACAGGTGTTCTGGCCCTGATCCTCCTTGAGGATGTCGGCCTGGACCGTACCGCGCACCGTCTGCAGGGTACAGCTCTGGATCTCGGCCCGTTTCTCGCTCGAGGGCTCACGCCCCTTTTCGATGCGGAACTTCTCCACCTGCTGGCGAATCGCAGTGTTCATGAACATCGCCAACAGCATCGGTGCTGGACCGTTGATCGTCAGGGAGACGGATGTCATCGGATCGCAGAGATCAAACCCGGCGAACAGCTTATCCATATCGGTCTGGGTACAGATCGAGACGCCGGACATGCCGACCTTGCCGTAGATATCTGGGCGCTCGTCCGGGTCTTCGCCGTAGAGGGTCACACTGTCGAAGGCGGTCGAGAGGCGCTTGGCGTCGTCATCCTTGGTCAAAAAGTGAAAGCGGCGGTTGGTGCGCTCGGGGGTGCCTTCGCCGGCAAACTGGCGTTTGGGATCCTCGGCGGTGCGCTTGAAGGGGAAGAGCCCGGCGGTATAGGGGAAGAAACCGGGAGCGTTCTCCTTCATGCACCACTTGATGATCTCGCCGGAGTCCTGATAATCGGGCAGGCAGACCTTGGGGATGCGCGTCCCGGAGAGGGTGGTGGTCGAGAGTTGGGTGCGGATCTCCTTGTCGCGCACCTTGGTGACCATCACCTCTTCGCGGTAGGCCTTCTTGAATTCCGGCCACTGCTTCAGCAGCTTGCGGTTTTCTTCGCTCAAGTCCCCCTCGGCCCACTCCACCAGGGCATCGAGATCGTTAACCTGGCAATCGCATTTCTCAGCCAGCAGCTCGCGGGCGCCGGAGAGCTGATACAGCTGGTGCCCGACCTTGGTCTGGCTCTCGATCTGCTTGCGGTAGGCCCTGGCGGTATGGACGATTTCAGCCAGGTAGCTGATCTGCTCCGGCGGGATAATCTGCTGGGTGATGCTCTGCCCTTCGCCGACCTCCAGTTGCGACTGCCAGCCGAGGCTGCATTTGGCGTTGAGCTTGTCGATCAGGGCACGATAGAGCCGATTGACCCCGACGTCGTTGAACTGGCTGGCGATGGTGCCGTAGACCGGCAGATCCTCATCGGCGGCGTCGAACAGCTTATGGTTGCGCCGGTACTGCTTACGCACGTTACGCAGGGCATCATCGGCGCCGCGTTTCTCCATCTTGTTGAGCACGATCAGATCGGCGAAGTCGAGCATGTCGATCTTCTCCAACTGGGTCGGCGCACCGAACTCGCTGGTCATGACGTAGAGCGACTGGTCGCAGACCTCGACGATCCCGGCGTCGCCCTGACCGATGCCGCTGGTTTCGACGATAATCAGATCGAAAGCGGCCGCCTTGAGCACGTCGAGCGCTTCGCGGATCGCCGCCGAAAGTTCACTGCGTGAATCGCGGGTCGCCAGCGAGCGCATGAAGACCCGCGGGGTATCGATGGAGTTCATGCGGATGCGGTCGCCGAGCAGCGCCCCGCCGGTGCGGCGACGCGTCGGATCGACCGAGAGGATCGCAATCTTCTTCTCTTCGAAATCGCGCAGGAAGCGGCGCACCAGTTCGTCGGTCAATGAACTCGTGCCCGCACCACCGGTGCCGGTGATACCGAGGACCGGAACCGGTTTGACCAGCTCCCGGACCCGCTGCTGCACCGACTGCAGCTGCTCGTCGGGCTCGCGGACCCGCTGTTCGGCGGCGGTAATCAACCTGGCGACCGCCTGCGGATCGCGCTGCGGAAGGAGTTCCAGATCGCGCGACAAATGCTGCGGCGGCGCAAAATCGCACTGCTCCAGCTTGTAGTTGATCATCCCCTGCAGCCCCATGCGCCGACCGTCTTCGGGGGAAAAGATTTTACAGATCCCGTAGTCTTCAAGCTCCTTGATCTCGTCCGGCAGGATGACCCCGCCCCCGCCGCCGAAAATCCGCACATGACCGGCGCCTTTCTCCTGCAGCAGATCATGCATGAACTTGAAATATTCGAGATGCCCGCCCTGATAGGAACTGATCGCGATCCCCTGGGCGTCCTCCTGGATCGCCGCGGCGACAACCTCGTGGACCGATCGGTTATGTCCCAGATGCACCACCTCGGCGCCTGAATCCTGAATGATCCTCCGCATGATATTGATCGACACATCGTGGCCATCATAGAGGCTGGTGGCGGTCACAAAACGGATCGGGTTCTGAGCATGATAAACAGTATTTTCCATGATCGTTCCTCTTTGAAGTAGCCACGTAGATGGATCCAACCACTATCTACGTGCGAATGTCATTGTGTTGTGAACTGTTCTCAAGGCAATTACGCCTGCCCTTACAATCGAATACTTAAGCTGATGGGTCGGGAATTCGCACAACTAAAACCGGTATTTTGCTTAGCTGGACCATCTTTTGCGCCGTGCTACCGATAAAGGTCGTGAACAAAACTCCATGGCCATGGGTTCCCATAACAATCAAATCGGATTCCTCCTCTTCTGACTGTCGGATGATTGCTTCGACCGGCATGCCTGATTTCACAATGATTTTGTCTATGTATTTAGTATAGATGCAGCCGTCAAATTTTTCTAACTCATCGAACTCGTCTATGCGTGCCTTCATTATCTCGATTAATTTGCTTGTGGCAGCATCGTAGTCTTCGGCTGTCAGTTGCAAATCGGTATTATGGGACAGCTTCTCACGGACATTAATGATCGATATTTTTGCCTCGTGTTGCATGGCGAGGCTGATCGCAAAACTAAATGCGTAACTTGCGTTTTTGGAGAGATCTGTCGCGTAAAGTATTTTCTTTATTTTGGGTATCATGCTGGCTCCTAATTTCTGGGTTATTCCATTTAGCCAACAAGACCTGGCAAAAAGGTGACAATCGCTGGGAAGACATACATAACGGCCATCCCCAAAATAAAGAGTATTACCATCGGCCAGGCTCCGGCATAGATATCATCTAAGGAGAGGCTCGGCATGGCACCCTTCAGGGCGAAAATTGTATAACCGAATGGAGGAGTTAGAGCCCCGAGGGTCATGTTGATCAGGAACAGCATCCAGAACCAGAGAGTATCAAAACTGTAGACTTCCAAGAGTGGCTCGTAGATCGGAACAGCAAC
>JAUXIR010000120.1 GCA_030620915.1 Geopsychrobacter sp.
CGGCTCGGGCTTTCGGCCTTCCTGCCCGAAAAGTACCTGCCCGATCCGAACCAGCGCCTGCAATTTTATCAACGGCTCGCCGGTGCCGACGATGATCGGCAGATTTTCGAGGTTGCCGATGAGCTACAGGATCGCTACGGCAATCTGCCCGAGCCCGGCGAACTGCTGCTTGGCGTCATGCGCCTGCGGATCATCCTCAAGCAGTTACGGGTGGAACTGCTTGAATATGACGGGCGGCGCTGGAGTCTGCGCTTTCATGCCAGCACCACCGTGTCACCGGAGCTGATCGGCGGCCTGCTCAAAACAGAGCCGCAACGCTACAGCCTGTCGGCCGATTTCCGCTTGGCGATCCGCTGTGAGCGTTGGCAGGGCGAGGAATTACTCCGCGAGACCCGGCGCGAACTCCAGAAGTTTCAACCTGAGGGGCTATCCTCATGCTGACTCCCCGCTTGTCTGGATTCTGCCTTTTCCTGCTGTTGCTCTGCCTCAGCCTGAGTGGCTGTCAAAACGAGAGCGCACCCCTGATAAAAATCGGCGAGCGGACGATCTCGCTCAGCGCTTTTCGCCAGGAGATCAAGCCGCTGCAAACCGAACTGGTCCTGCTGCCGTCTGAACAACAAAAGCTGCTGCTGCGTCAGGTCCTCTCTCAGCTGATCGACCAGGAGCTGTTGCTGGCCGAGGCTCAGAGCCGCGGAATTCTCATCAGCGAGCAGGAGATGCAGCAGGCGCTGGACGATCTGCGTGGCAATTACAGCGCCGCGGAATACCTGCAAATTCTACGTAATTCGGGGCAGGACCCCGAGCACTGGATGCAGCAACTGCGCATCAGACTACTGAGCGCCAAGGTTGCGGCCAGAATCACCCGCGGCAAGAGCCTCATCGGCAGCCCGCAGATTGAAGAATACTATCTGCAACAGCTGGAAGAGTATCGCCGCCCGGAGCAGTTGCAGGCCAGGCAGATGCTGCTGGCAACAGAAGAAGAGGCGATCAGGCTGCGCAACCGTTTATTGGCGGGAGCGTCTTTTGCCAAGCTTGCGCGTCAGCATTCGATCTCGCCCGATCGTGAAAACGGTGGCGATCTCGGCCTCTTTGCCCTGGGTCAATTCCCCCCCGAATTCGACGAAATCCTCTTCAATCTCACCCCGGGTCGCGTCAGCCCGCCGATTAAAAGCCCCTACGGTATCCATCTGTTTCTGGTCGACAAGCGTCACAAGGCTGGAGTTCTGCCACTGGCTGAGGTCGAAGCCGCAATCCGTCAGAAGCTGCAGTCGACTGAAGAGGCCCAGCTCTACCTGCAGTGGTTGCAAGAACTGCGCGAGAGGACTGAGGTTCAGATCGATTGGGAACAACTGGACAAACTCCACTTCGAAAAGGCAGAATAACAGATTCACTAACCGACGAATCGATAAAGGATAGAATTCCCGATGAACAAAATACTCCTGTTTGCCCTGCTCCTGCTTTGGACGACCACTGTCGATGCCGCAACACTGATCAAGACGGTTGCGATGGTCAACAATGATGTCGTCACCAGTTATCAGCTCGAGAAGAGACTGGCGACCGCCATGGCGGCCGAGACCAGTCAGCGCCGCTTGAGTCAGGAAGAGCATAGTGCCCTGCGCCTGAAGGTACTGAACGGCATGATCGAAGACCTGCTGGTTGAACAGCGGATTCAGGAAATCGGCCTGTCGGTCTCAGATCAAGAGTTGAACTCGGCGATAGAAGATGTCCAGCGCCAAAATAAGCTGACCGGCGAGCAGCTCAAAACGGCATTGCTCGCTCAGGGGATGTCCTTTGCCGATTATCGCCAGGACCTGCGTAAGGAAATTTTGCGTTACAAGCTGATCGCGCGTGAGGTGCGGAGCAAGGTTGAAGTTACCAATGCAGAGATTCGCGACTATTTCAAAGCCCACGAAGCAGAGTACATGACGCTGCCAGCCCTGCGTCTTGGGCGAATCAGCTATCCATTGGCCAATGACGCAGACGCGAAGCTCAAAGAACGGCTCATCCAGCAGGCCCAGATTGCTCGCCAGCTGCTCCTCGGCGGCAAGCCCTTTGACGAAGTGCTCTCCTCGCTTGGGGGGGATGCCGAAGGGGGGGACATGGGCACCATGGTTGAAGAAGAGTTGAATCCTCACTTTCAGCAGATGGTTGACGGACTCCAGGTCGGCCAAGTCAGCGAACCGATGGAGAACCTCGGCAGCATCCATATCTTTCAGGTTCTGGAGCGGACCCCGGCTAAGGCCGAGCTGAGCGAGGATATCAGCAGTGCCATCGAAGAAATTCTGGCCGCACAAAACAGCGAGAAACGCTTTGCCGAATGGAAAAAAGGGTTGCGCAAGGATGCCATCGTCGACATCCGCATCTAGTAGCGGGTTCATGGCAAGCCCGACAAGCTGCTAGTTTCTGAAAAGGTTCCTGAAACAGAGATGGCCGGGGCAACCCGGCCATCTCTGTTTCAGTCCCAGCTCTACTTATTGTCGCCGGCCCCACAGATCGGATATACTGACCGACTGACAAGAAACGGAGACCTTCAACCAATGCTGCCACTTGTGATCACCATGGGCGACCCGACCGGGATCGGTCCGGAGCTGATACTACGAACTCTGGTTGCCGGACGCTTGCCACGGAAACCGTTGTTGGTGGCCGGTGACCAGCAGGTTCTGTTGAAAACGGCCGAGCAGTTAGGCCTTGAGTTTCGTTCGACAGCCCTTGAGGATGGTCGTCGGCTCATCACTATTGGTGATAACTCCTTGCTGCTGCAGCCCCTTTCACAACTTGACCCGCAGAACCTGATCCCCGGCGAACCAGACGGTTCCAGTGGACGCGCCATGGTCGATTATATTGAATGGGCGATTAGCGAATGTCTGGCGGGTCGCGCGGCAGCGATGGTGACCTGTCCGATCAATAAGGCGGCGATCAATGCTGTGGGTTGTAATTTCCCAGGACACACCGAACTTCTCGGTGAGCGTTGCGCCTCTAAGCGGGTGGTGATGATGCTTGCGGGCAGTCGCTTACGTGTCAGCCTGGTGACCATCCACACCGCGCTCTCCAATGTTCCTGAACTGTTGACGACTCACGAAATCCTGGAAACCATCCGCATCACCGACCGGAGCCTGCGCCAGCAGTTCGGGCTGGCAAACCCGCGCATCGCCGTGCTATCACTCAATCCGCATGCCGGAGAACAGGGGCTCTTCGGCGATGAAGAAGCACGCTTTATTCGACCGGCAATCGATGAGGCTCAGCGGTCAGGGATATCAGCCAGCGGGCCCCACAGCGCCGACACCCTCTTCTACTTCGCCGCCCGCGGCGATTATGATGCCGTGGTCTGCATGTATCATGACCAAGGGCTTATTCCGCTGAAGGTGCTCCATTTCGATGATGCGGTCAACATCACTCTCGGGCTGCCGATCGTCCGTACCAGCGTTGATCACGGCACCGCCTACGACCTGGTCGGCACCGGTCGTGCCAGTATCGCCAGTCTGCAGGCCGCCATCCGGATGGCCGACCGGATGGCTGACAAAAGCAACCTTACAGTCCTATAACCAAAAGGAAGGTTAGCCACCACCGAAATTAGGCGCTCTTAGGCGAGTCACCAAGGACAACAAAGAGGGTCAAAGGCGATTTTAACGCAGAGGCGGAGAGGAGAACAAAATCGATTTGGTTTTAACATAAGACCTGATCTTGATCTTCTCTGCGTTCTCTCCCGCTCAGCGGTTCTCAGTTAAAAAAGGTTTTCTTGGTGTCCTTGGTGACTTGGTGGCAGACTAGCTTGTGCTCGGGTTATCAAACTGAAAGAAATGAGATTCATGATTGAAAAGATCCGTATCCGCGGTGCCCGCGAACATAATCTGAAAAACATCGATATCGATATTCCACGCGACAAACTGGTGATCATTACCGGTGTCTCCGGCTCAGGGAAGAGTACCCTCGCCTTCGATACCATCTATGCCGAAGGTCAGCGGCGCTACGTCGAGAGCCTGTCGGCCTATGCTCGTCAGTTTCTCGAGCAGATGGAGAAGCCGGATGTCGATCAGATCGATGGGCTCTCGCCGGCCATTTCGATTGAACAGAAAACCACCTCGCGCAACCCGCGCTCGACCGTCGGCACCGTTACTGAGATCTATGATTACCTGCGGCTGCTCTTCGCCCGTGCCGGTCAGATTCATTGTTATCGTTGTGGCAAGGAGATCAGTTCACAGACCGTGGAACAGATGGTCGACCGGGTGATGCTGACCCCCGAAAAGACCCGCATCATGGTCATGGCTCCCTTGATCCGCGAGCGCAAGGGGGAGTACCGTAAGGAACTCGCCCAACTGCAGGCGGATGGCTTTGTTCGGGTCCGGATCGATGGAGTCATGCGTGAATTGGGGGAAGAGATTCTTCTCGACAAAAAACGCGTGCATAGCATTGAGGTTATTGTTGACCGGCTGGTGGTTAAACCTGGAATCGAAACTCGGCTCGCCGATTCGATTGAAACTGCGCTCAAGCTCGCAGACGGGCAGGTCCGTATCGAAGAACCGGACGGCAACAGCCAGCTCTATTCGGCCAAACATGCCTGTGTCGACTGTGGTATCTCCTACCCTGAAATCTCGCCGCGAATGTTCTCATTCAACAACCCCCACGGTGCCTGCCCCGACTGTAGCGGTCTCGGAACGCGCAACTATTTTGACGTCGAGCAGGTCATCCCGGATACCAGTTTGTCGTTGCGCGAGGGAGCGATTCTCCCCTGGGACAGCCGCTCCGGATATTATTATCAGGCTATGCTTGAAGCGCTCGCCGAGCACTTTAAGTTCGACATGCACACCGCTTTTGCAGCGCTCGATAAGAAGGTTTGCGCCATCCTGCTGAATGGCTCGGGTCGCGAGAAGGTGCGTTTCTTCTTCGATCAGGGCGAGCACCGTCATCACTACGAAAAACCCTTTGAAGGGATATTGCCGAACCTGGAACGACGCTATCGCGAAACCGATTCGGACGCAGTGCGGGAAAATCTTGAAAAATATATGAGTATCATCCCCTGTCCGAGTTGCAATGGTGCGCGGTTGCGCCCGGAATCACTGCATGTGCAAGTGGCGAAAAAGAATATCCAGCAGGTCTGCGCCATGTCGATTGCTGAAGCGACAGCCTTCTTTCAAGATCTGGAGTTACCGCCCAAGCAGGCCACAATTGCCCGGCGAATTCTCAAGGAGGTCAGCGACCGTCTCGGGTTTTTAAGCCACGTCGGTCTCAACTACCTCTCCCTCGATCGTGCGTCTGGAACCCTCTCGGGCGGGGAAGGCCAGCGAATCCGCCTTGCGACCCAGATCGGATCGTCGCTGGTGGGGGTCCTCTATATCCTGGATGAGCCTTCGATCGGGCTGCACCAGCGCGACAATCAGCGCCTGCTGGAAACCCTGAAAAAACTACGCGACCTGGGCAACACCGTGCTGGTGGTTGAACATGATGAAGAGACGATGCTGGCATCGGACTACCTGATCGACATGGGTCCGGCCGCCGGGGTGCATGGTGGTGAGGTCGTTTTTGCCGGGGCTCCACAAGAGGTAGTCGACTGCAAGGAATCCTTGACCGGACAGTATCTGTCGGGCTCACTTCAAATCGAGATCCCGCCAGCAAGACGCGCCAGTGGACGGAAGATTGTCTTGAAGGGGGCCAGCGCCAATAATCTGCAGGGGGTCGATGTCGAGATCCCGCTCGGGGTATTGACCTGTGTCACCGGAGTCTCGGGTTCGGGCAAATCATCGTTGGTCATCGAAACTCTCTACAAGGCCCTTGCCCAGAAACTGCACCGCAATCGCGAGAAGCC
>JAUXIR010000117.1 GCA_030620915.1 Geopsychrobacter sp.
TGTACACCTAATTTGCCTTTTGCTTTTTGCCCCTTTTCGACCCATAGCTATGGCCATGAACTCTCAAACGACCCAAAATCTGGTCTCAAACTTCCAAATTTTCGTTATGGCCCGAATAGTTCCGGCAGCCCCCTAGCCGATCGCGATCTCAAACTGCTCGACATGAAATCCGGGCCGCGAATTAATCACGACACTGCGTCCGCTCTCCTGCTCAAGCTCATCAATCCCGGCACGTTCTTCGTCGATCAACAGGCCGGCGATGGCGGGATGCGCCAGCAGGGTGATACGACCGGCGGGCAGACCCTTGAGTTCGCGTTGCAACTCACGCAAAATCTCGTAAATAACCGTCAGATGCCCCTTGACGTAGCCCTTGCCTTCGCAATAGGTACAGGGCTCGCAGAGGGTGCGGCCGATCGACTCACGCACCCGTTTGCGTGTCATTTCGACCAGACCGAGTTCGCTGATCTTGAGAATATTGGTTTTATTCTTGTCGTTCTTGAGCGCCTCTTCAAATGCAGCATGCACCTTTTCGCGATGGGCCTCCTTCTCCATGTCGATGAAATCAACGATGATCAGGCCGCCGATATTACGTAGGCGCAACTGAAAGGCAATCTCCTTGAGTGCCTCAAGGTTGGTCTTGAGGATCGTGTCTTCAAGGTTATGCTTGCCCACATAGCGACCGGTATTGACATCAACCGCGGTCAAGGCCTCGGTCTGTTCGATGATGATCGAACCGCCGCTCTTGAGCCAGACCTTCTTGCCCAAGGCACGGGAAATTTCAACCTCGAGCCCGAAGGAGTCAAAAATCGGCTCATCGCCATCATAAAGCTCGATGCAGTAATTCAGCTTCGGCATGAAGGTGCGAATGAAGCGCACGATTTTATTGTATTCATCCTGAGTATCGACAATGATCCGCCGCACATCCTCAGTCAGGATATCGCGCAAAACCTTGCTGGTGACGTCGAGATCCGAGTGGATCAACGCCGGGGCCTTGCGCTCATCGACACCCGAGCTGATATCCTTCCAGAGCTCGACCAGAAATTTCATGTCGGCCTGCAGATCGGCCTCGCTCTTCCCCTCGGAGACGGTCCGGACGATAAAGCCTGAGCCTTCCGGCTTCATGCTCTCGACCAGCAGACGCAGGCGTTCACGCTCTTCCTCATCATCAATCCGGCGCGAAATCCCGACATGATCGACCGTCGGCATATAGACCAGATGCCGGCCGGGCAGCGAGATATGCGAGGTGATCCGTGCGCCCTTGGTGCTGATCGGTTCCTTCGAGATCTGGACCAGGATCTCCTGGCCCTCCTTGAGCAGATCCTCGATCGGCGGCAACGGCTGTTCGACCGCTTCGGCCTGATCGGTACCCGAACTATCGCCATCGACGTAGCGCGCCACCTCATTCATCTCATCGAATACATCGGCGACATAGAGGAAGGCGGCCTTCTCCAGCCCGATATCGACAAAGGCCGCCTGCATCCCCGGCAGCACACGGATGACCCGTCCCTTATAGATATTACTGACAATCCCCATCTCGCGCTCGCGCTCGATATAGAGTTCGGCAATATGCCCACCTTCCAGCAACGCCACACGGGTTTCGTGTGAGGTCGTGTTGATCACCAGCTCCCTGGTCATGACTGACTCCGATCCAAGACTAGATATAACAAAATTAAAACGATTTATTTAATTATCGGCTGCAACAGCATGACTCCGATTAAACAGGAGCGCATTGACCTTGATTACGCCTTGAGCAGGATCGCGGTCTTACGCACCCCCAGTTGGCGCACGGCTTCAACATCAAGCGCAAACAGGTAAGCGGCGACCCGCAACGGGCTCCCCTTGACCAGTTTAAGCTCCAACTCGTTCTCGACCAGCTCAAGCGCCGCAACATCCCCCCGCAGATCGACCTTCTTCTCCCGCCCTTTCTTGATCTGCACCGCCTCGATTCGCTCGCTGGCGAGAAAATCGGCGATCTTCTGCTCGAGATCGATACCGGTCTCAGGCAGCGGTACGCGATAAATACTGGCCGACACCGATGCCGAAGGAGAAGGGACACCCGCAGCCGGGGTCTCCGCCGCGATAATGGTAAAGCCTTCGGGCAACTGGAGGTTCAGCCGACGAGCGACCTCATCTGCGGCCAGGGGCTCGAAGAGCTCGAGATCGACCAGCTCGGCCTCACTCTCCACCCCCATCGGCAAGGCTTCGAGATATGAGACCTTGGGGGTCGGATGAAACCCCTGCGAAAAACGGATCGGCAGTTTAGCACGGCGGACCGCACGCTGGAACATGGTCAGATATTCCAGATGAGCCACCATCTTCGCCCGGCCGCGCTTGGCCAACTTCAGGCGCACCCGAAAACGCAGATCATTATCGACCGGTGCCTGCTGACCTGTGCTGACCGGCGGCAGCTCCTGCGGCGGCTGCAGGCGCATCTTCACCAGCTCGAAATCGCAGACCCCACAGGCGCTGCAGTCTCCGTCGCGACAGTCGGGCGTTCCCGCCAACTCCAACGATTTTTGCCGTTCCTGGATGAAAAAACTCTTCGGCAGACCGCAGTCGATATGGTCCCAGGGCAGCACCTCATCCTCGTCCCGCTCGCGCAGATACCAGGCCGGTTCGATTTCAGCATCGATAAAGGCCTGCTGCCATTTGGAAAAATCGAAGTGCTCGCGCCAGCCATCGAATCGGCACCCGGCGGCCAGAGCCGCCTCGAGAACCCGACCCAAACGCCGGTCACCCCGGGCAAAAACCCCTTCGAGAAACGAGAGGGAGGCTTCGTGGTATTTAAATTTCAACTTCTTCGCGCGCAGACCGCCCTTGAGCAAGCCCTGCATCCGCAGAATCTCCTCGATGCCGATCTGCGGCTCCCACTGGAAAGGGGTGTGCGGCTTGGGCACAAAGGTCGACACCGCGACGTTGACATCGGCGCCCCCTTCGGTTCCCTTGCCGCTGCGCTTGACCCGCGCCGCCAGATCGATGATCGCCTGTAGATCTTCGTCGGTTTCGGTCGGCAGCCCCATCATGAAATAGAGCTTGATCACCCGCCAGCCGAGGGTGAATGCATTGGTCGTCGTCTCTAACAGATCCTCTTCGGTGATCCCCTTATTGATCAGTCGACGCATCCGTTCACTACCAGCCTCGGGAGCCAGGGTGAAACCGGTCTTGCGCACCTTCTTGATCTCCTCCATCAAGCCTTCGGTCAAGGAGCCGACACGCAGACTCGGGAAAGAGACCGCGACCCGCTCCTTGGCATACTTGGCCATCAACCCCTTCAATAACGGCTCGATACAGCTGTAGTCGCCGGTCGACAGCGAAAGGAGCGAGATCTCCTCATAACCCGAGTTCGAAAGGGCGGTATCGACCAGCTCGGCGATCTTCTCCGGGCTGCGTTCACGCACCGGACGATAGATGTAGCCCGCCTGACAAAAACGGCAACCACGTGTGCAACCGCGCGCAATCTCCATCGCCACCCGGTTATGCACCGTCTGCATGAAGGGGACGAGTGGTGCAGTCGGAAAGGGGGCCGTTTCAAGATCGGCCAGAAAGCGCCGCCGAACCTTGGCATAGCCCTTCTTCAAGGGTTTTATTTCTGCAAGCCGGCCATCTTCGCAGTAGTCGATATCGAAGAACGAAGGGACATAGATCCCCTCAATACCGGCCAGTCTGTTCAACAATTCCGAACGAGACAGCCCATCCTTACGTGCCGCACGCACGACCTCGACCAGCTCAACCAGGGCCTCTTCACCATCGCCGATCAGGGCACAATCGAAGAAATCGGCGAGGGGCTCGGGGTTGAAGGCGCAGGGGCCACCGACAAGAATCAGCGGAGCATCCTCACCCCGATCTTCACGCCGCAGGGGCAATCCGGCCAGCTGCAACATGCCGAGAACATTGGTGTAGCTGAGCTCATACTGCAGGGTGAAACCGATGATATCAAAATCGGCCAACGGCGTACCCGTCTCCAGCGAGGAGAGTGGCGCGCCATCCCTTTTTAGAAGTTCGGCCATATCGGGCCAGGGCGCGTAAACCCGTTCGGCGGCGACCCCATCAAGATCATTGAGGATACGGTAGAGGATCGGAAAACCGAGATAACTCATCCCAATTTCATAAACATCGGGAAAGGCCAGGACCATGCGCAAATCGACCCGTTCTGAACCCTTGCTGCGGCTGCCCAGCTCACCACCAAGATAGCGGGAGGGGCGGCTGACTTCGGTCAGCCTCTGAAAATCGCTCATACTCTTTATCAGCCTCTTGAATTTTGACGAAAAGGAGGAAAACTAACACGGCAAACCTTTGAAAAACAAGGAGAAAAATAAACTAGGCAAAAGGATCAGACATCCTCGGCACGCCCACCCCAGAGGCTGTCTGCGGCGAACTGTTCACGTAAACGCTCTTCGGGATACTGCTCGAGGAATTCCACACGGGAGCAATCGAATCGATACCCATGACAGTAGGAGCGTAAAACTCGGTAGGCTTCGTTGATGCGACGAATTTTTTCCGGGTCGGATTCTGCCCCGGCATCGGGATGGTAGCGGCGCACCAGCTCACGGTGACGCTCCTTGATCTGGCGCAGACTGACCCGTTCGGAAAAACTGAACTCTTCAAGAGCGGCACACAGCTCAGGGTATTGCATCGAAATCGTCCTTCCGGTGAGCAACCTGCGCCTAAGTATAGCCAAAGCGACGTGCAATTGACAGTTCCCCAGCCAAACACTAGGATGACCTTGCTTCAGCGCAATAATGCGAACTCATTCAACCTCTCAACTCAGGGCACAGGGGCGATCATGGCCAGGCAAAAGACCTTCTTCAGCTGCCAACAGTGTGGCTTTCAGAGTCCAAAATGGCTCGGCAAATGCCCTGATTGCAACCAGTGGAACACCCTGGTCGAAGAACAGAGCCAGCACCAGCAAGGCAGTCGCGTGCTCCCCGCGCCGGGCAAACCGCAGAAGATGGCGGAGATTACCAGCACCGCCGAAGATCGGGTCAGTTGCGGTATCGCAGAACTCGACCGCACCCTGGGCGGCGGCCTGGTTCCAGGTTCGCTGATCCTTGTCGGTGGCGATCCCGGCATCGGCAAATCGACCCTGCTGCTTCAGGCCATCGATCGGTTGGCTCAAAAGGGCACCGCCCTCTATGTGACCGCCGAGGAATCGACCCGCCAGGTCAAGCTGCGCGGTGAACGTCTCGGTGCTTCGGCCGAGAACCTTTACCTGCTGGCCGAGACCTCGCTTGAGCAGATCCGCAAGCGGATCAGCGAACTGAAACCCGACTACCTGGTCATCGACTCGATCCAGACCATCTTCACCAACAATATCGAATCGGCCCCCGGTAGTGTCAGTCAGGTGCGCGAATGCGCCGGTCAGTTGATGCTGATCGCTAAAGGGGAAGGGATTCCTACCTTTCTGGTCGGCCATGTGACCAAGGATGGCTCAATCGCAGGCCCCCGGGTGCTGGAACACATGGTCGACACCGTGCTCTACTTCGAAGGCGATCCCGGCCATCCCTATCGAATTCTGCGCGCGGTTAAAAATCGCTTCGGCTCAACCAATGAAATCGGCGTCTTCGAGATGGGTGAAAGCGGCCTGCGCGAGGTCGCCAACCCCTCGGAACTCTTCTTGGCCGAGAGACCGGAGAAGAACCCCGGAAGCGTTGTCGTTCCGGCCCTTGAAGGGACGCGCCCGATCCTGGTCGAACTCCAGGCGCTGGTTTCGAGCAGCAGCTTCGGCACCCCACAGCGCACCGCCATCGGTATCGATCACAAACGGATGGCCCTGCTAGTGGCAATCCTCGATAAGAAAGTCGAGCTGCAACTCGCCGGGCAGGATATCTTTGTCAA
>JAUXIR010000038.1 GCA_030620915.1 Geopsychrobacter sp.
ACTGTCGATGTGACTCTGGGGCATTCCGAGGTGCGACTCGAGCTTGAAACCCGTGGCCCCGAACACATTGGGTTGATTCTCGAAAAGCTCAAACAGAGCGGTTATGCTGCCGAGGTCGAACATTGATCAAGGGCCCATTTTCGTTCGGTTGATTTGATGCTACTGTCGCACTTTTTAGTCCGATGTCCGTCTTGAACGAAAATTCCTGTGTCCAGCCATGGCCATACCGATTCCGCCAAGAATGATGACGGTTGAGATAATCAAGCGAGTTGATATCTCCTCGGTGAGGAAGATAGCCCCGCCAATGGCGGCTAACACCGGCACGGCTAGTTGTACGATTGAGGCTTTGGTTGCTGTCATCCCCTTTACTGCTGCATACCAAACAGCATAACCGACCCCAGATGCCAGTCCGCCTGACCAGACCGCTAACAGGATTCCCTTTAGAGAAAGATGACTGTGACGGAGGAAGAAGAAACTTAGGAGGGCAACAAAAGGCAATGAAAAAGCAAAGTTAATGGCTGTTTCAGCAAGGGGACTGACAGAGCTTCGGCCCCACAGGGAATAAATTCCCCAGGAGATACCGGCGACAGCCATCAGCAAGGAACCTGTCAATGAAGGTGCTGTCACCCCTGGGGAAACCAGGTAGACAAGCCCCCCAAACGCAAGTAAAACGCCGACCCACTCGGATCGGTTGAGTCGTTCACCAGACAGAAGAGCGGCGATTATCATGGTCATTTGGACGGCCCCGAACAAAATGAGTGCCCCGGTTCCTGTGGCCAGCGTAACGTAAGCGAAGGAAAATGTGGCAGCGTAACAAAATAGAACTGCTGCAGAGACCCAGCTGCCCCTTGAAGTCGCTATCGTTTTTTTGGGGGATAATTTTACGGCAAGAAATAAAACTACGGCACCGGAAATGAGTCGAACACAGGTAAAGCTGGCCGGATCTATATTGCCATCTCTCAGGGCCAACCGACAAAGGACTGAGTTGCCCGCAAATGCAATAAGTGCGCAGGTTGTATAGAAAATCACGCGCATAGGGCTCGCTTTATTTTATGATTATTCAATGTTCACTCAATGGGTGGTGAAAAATGCCGGTGATGCGCTGGAACTGGTACCACTGAAGATGTGCGCGAGACACCCCGTTATTTTACGGCCGCTTCCACTTGATAGTCATCTCCCGCCACGATCGATTTTCTTATGTATTAAGTCATTTTCGAAATTGTACGTCAATCGGTCTATCGATCTTCAACAATCAGGGTCGATTTGACTCATCTCATTTAGCTCATCTATCGGTTGGAATTGCCTCCGCAGACTGCACCCTGTCTGGCTTATAGTGTTCAGTATCCGGTTGGTTTCAAGCGCGGATTCTCAGCGTCACTCTTGACTTGTTCTCTCGATTCGATAATGGCATAGTGCCCGGGCATTCGAGGATTTTTCATTTCATAACGAAAGGTATGAGCGGATGGTTCCCTTATCTGTCAGTGAGGCCTGGAACGGGCTGGAAGAAAATAAAAGAACTGCGGTTTGTCGTCTATGCGCCAAGCAGCAGCCGACAATATTCTCGCGCTGGATAGAGGCTGCCGGGCTGAAAAGTTTTCGCCACGACTCGCTGGTCAATCGCAAGGCCGGATCAGCCTCGCGTCTCGATGCGGTGCTGTTTAAGGCCGAGGAGGGTCAGTTGGCTGCGGATGTGCTGGTTGCTTACTTTACCGAACTGTCGCCGGAAATTAATGATCAGTATCTCGAAATGCTTGAGGCGGCCGGTAATGAAGAGTCGGAAACGAAGCTGAGGATTTATGCCCAACTCGCGCACCGTCACAAAAAATCCCCCTATATCAGGCTCTATCTGGCAACCGCGCTCTGGGTTGAAGAGTTCAATGAGGAAGATATAGCGCTTGTCGATACCCTGGCTGCGGAGCTTTCTGCGCCGGTATAATGCCTGCGGCAGATCGCAACCGGCCGCTGGGCCTGCCAGAGGAGGGAGCGGCTCGATGTCCCGCCTTCAGCAGGGGTCATTCCAGACCCAAGTCCGGAATGGCGGCGATTAATACATCCTCGATCTGCTCGGCGAGGATAAATTCCATTTCGGCCTTCACCGGGTTCGGCAAGGACGACAGGTCTTTTTCATTCTCTCGTGGCAGAATCACGCGCAGGATTCCTGCCCGCCGCGCGGCCAGAACTTTCTCTTTGATCCCACCGACCGGCAACACCAGGCCACTCAGGGTAATCTCACCCGTCATCGCGGTGTCGCTACGCACCGGATATCCACTATAGAGGGAGGTCAAGGCGGTCGCCATGGTAACTCCGGCAGAGGGACCGTCTTTGGGGATGGCACCGGAGGGGACATGAATATGCACCGCTTCAATCTCCCTGGCGATACCCAGTGTCTGACAATGCGAGATAACATAGCTGTTGGCCGCCAGCGCCGATTCTTTCATCACCTCGCCCAAATGGCCGGTCAGGGTGAACTTCTCCCCTGAGGGGAGCGAGATCGCTTCGATATACAACACGTCACCGCCCGCTTCCGTCCAGGCCAAACCCGTTGCGACCCCGGGGGGACGCTCCTTGCGGATCTGCTCAACGAAAAAACGTTCCGGCCCGAGCAGGTCGCCCAGCTCGGCAACCTCAATATTGGTCGAAACGGTCTCACCATCGGCAATACGCACGGCCAGCTTGCGGGCCAGGCGGCCCAGCATGCGTTCAATCTCGCGCACTCCGGCTTCACGGGTGTAGCGGCGGATAATGGTGAAGAGAGTTTCTTCCGGTACCCTGAACTGCTCAATCGAGAGCCCTGCTTCCTCGCGCTGCCGCGGCAACAGGTAGCGTTGGGCGATGGCTATTTTTTCCTCATCGCTGTAGCCACTTAGGTGCAGGGTTTCCATGCGGTCCAGCAATGGTTTGGGAATGCTGTCGAGGCTATTGGCCGTGGTAATAAAAAAGACCTTGGTTAAATCGAAGGGCAGATCGAGATAATTGTCATGAAAGGTATTGTTCTGGGCCGGATCCAGAATTTCCATCAGCGCGGCGGCCGGATCACCGTGAAAGTCGCGGCTGAGTTTGTCAATTTCATCCAGCATGATCAGCGGATTTCTGACCCCGGCGCGGCGGATAGCCTGGATGATTCGACCCGGCATGGCGCCGATATAGGTGCGTCTGTGGCCGCGTAATTCAGCTTCATCATGCATGCCGCCCAGACTGAAACGGTCGAATTTTCGCCCGAGGGCTCTGGCGATCGATTGGCCGAGAGAGGTCTTGCCGACGCCCGGCGGCCCGACAAAACAGAGGATCGGTGATTTGGCTTTAGGATTGAGTTTCATGACCGCAAGCTGTTCGATGATCCGTTCCTTGACCTCTTTCAGGTCGTAGTGGTCCTCGTCGAGCACCTGGCGCGCATTGCTTAAATCGAGGTTGTCGGTGGTGGTCTCATCCCAGGGGAGTTCCAGCGTCAGCTGTAGATGGGCCAGGGTGACCTGATATTCGGGCGAGGCCGGGGAAATCTGTTCGAGCCGGCCCATCTCCTTTTCCACCTCAACCCTGACCGTCTCCGGCAGGGAGCAGTCATCGAGCTTTTTGCGCAACTCCTTGGCTTCCGTCTCCGGGGAACCTTCGCCCAACTCCTGCTGCATCGCTTTAATCTGTTCGCGGAGCAGGTATTTTTGTTGTTCCTGGCTCAGCTTGTCTTTGGCCTGATCTGAAATTTTCTTGTGGACCTCAAGAATCTGGATCTCATGGTTGAGAAACTCGTTGAGCAGGATTATTGCCTTTTTATCGCTGGATGCCGCCAGCAGCTCCTGTTCCTTCGTCAGTTCAAGCGGCAACAGCTTGCCCACCGCATAGACAAGCTGCATGATGTCTTCCCTTGGGGCGGCCAGCGGCGGGAAGTTGAGTTGCATTTCGGGGTGGCTCAGGGCAAAGAATTTTCCGGTCAGGGCCAACAATTCACGATGCAGGGCCTCGGCTTCGACGTTGTAGGTTATCCGCAGCGGGCACGGCTGTACCTGCGCCTTGGGAAAGGGACTGGACTGGATGAAATTTACAATTTTTACCCGTTCCACTCCGTGGATGATGATCTGCACCGTCGTGCCGAAGCGGGAGATGAGCTGCACGTTTGCCACCGTTCCCACCTCATAGAGCTCTGCCTGCCGGGGGGTGTCTCGCGTTGCATCCTTCTGGGTGAAAATCGCAATCATCTTATTTTCACTCTCCAGCGCGGCACTGATCGCCTTGACCGATGTTGGACCATGGACCGTGATCGGCATGGCAAAGGTCGGGAAAATCACGGTGTTCTTCAACGGTAATATTGGCAGGGTGTATGACTGGCTTTCAGTTCCCATGCTTCCGCCCGAGGTCAATGGTTTTTTGATAATGCGTGCGCCTGGAAATAAGTTTATCACTCTGGCTTTTAGGTGCCCTGTTTTTTTGGAGCTGTTAAAAATTTTGTAGTTTCAATTCGAAAGGGTTGGTCCCTATGGTCCGACAATCTTTTCGCGAGCCGCTGAAAAAGGATAAGGGTCCAGCAATCATTTTGACTGCTGGACCCTTGTCTCTCTTAATATGAGCTGAATACGGTTGATTCGGTATTTGCCAAGGCGGTGATCTCCCTGACCCTTATCGACGTCGATTCAGCCGCTGGCACGACTGACCTTCCTGATATTCATGTTTGCCGCCTATTGGACATCTCCCGCTGCACTCTGCAGCTCCTCCAGGGTCAGGATCGACTCGATGTCCCGCCGTGCTGATTTATTGATAATCACCGCTGTGCCGACCAGCTCTGCCTGCGCCTGGGCGATAATCTCTTCCATCGCTTTTAAGGTTGCGCCCTTGGCGAAGAAGTCATCGACAAACAGCACCCGGTCCCCGGCCTTCAACACCTCTTTCGAGACGTGGAAGCGGGTCGATTCCTGTTTGGTGAAGCTGAAACTGTCGGCCGCGTAGTAGTCGGTCATGGTCAGCGGCTGCTTCTTCTTGGCAAAGACGTAGGGGATACCGAGCATGCCGGCGACCGGTTGGGCGAGGATGATGCCGCTGGTCTCGGCGGTCAGCACCTTGTCGATCTTTTGGTCGAGAAAGCGGGTGGCGATATCGGCGGCGAGCAGGTCGATCAGCTGTGGATCGACCATGTGGTTCAGGAAACGGTCGACCTTGATAATCTCACCATCGACCCGTCCGTCGCGTTCGATGCGTTCAAGCAGGGTCTGCGCTGCATGATTCATTTTCGATCCTCGCGATCATAGGGCAGTCCAAGGTTGCCGGGCTGCTGGCTGGCGCCTTTTTGCAGGCGGATGGTTGAAATCACCAGGACCACAATGGTGAAGATGTAGGGCAGCATCTGCAGGATGTGGGCGCTGACGGTGGTGCCCATCGCCTGAAAGCGCAACTGCATAGCGGTGATGCCGCCGAACAGGTAGGCACCGAAGAGGGCGCGAAAACTCGACCAGCTGGCAAAGATGACCAGCGCGACGGCGATCCAGCCACGTCCGGCGGTCATGTTTTCAATCCACATCGGGGTCGACGCCAGACTTAAGTAGGCGCCGCCGATGCCGACGAAGCCACTGCCGCAGGCGACCGCCAGGAAGCGATAACGGTTGACCGGGATGCCGCAGGCGTCGGCGGCGGCCGGATTTTCACCGATGGTGCGCAGTTCGAGCCCCCAGCGGGTGCGGTAGAAGAAGAACCAGATCAGCGCCACCAGCAGGAAGCTGAAATAGATCAGCCAGTCCTGGTTGAAGAAGGCTTTGCCGACCAGCGGCAGTTGCGCGAGCAGCGGCACCGCATGGCGTTCGAAGCCATCGATGGTCTGGCCGACCACGCCGCGGCCGAAGAGGGCGGTGATACCGATGCCGAACATGGTCAGGGCGAGGCCGCTGACAATCTGATTGCCGCGCAGCTGCACGGTAATCAGCGCATGGATGCTGCCGGCGATAAAGGCGGCGACGAAGGCGGCGAGCACACCCAGGAGCAGACTGCCGCTGGCGAAGGTCGCGGCGAAGCCGGACAGGGCTCCGATCAGCATCAGGCCTTCGATCCCCAGATTGATGATCCCGGCGCGTTCATTGATGATCGCGCCCAGGGTGGCGAAGAGGATCGGGGTCCCGGCGCGGACCGTGGCATCGAGCAGGATCTCAAGCATCGGCATCCTCCTTGACCCGGCGCAGCCGGAAGTTGATGAAGAAGTCGCCGGCGAGCAGGAAGAACAGGATCAGGCCCTGAAAGGCGTAGGCGAAGGCGACCGGCAGCTGCCAGGAGAGTTGCAGACTGTCGCCACCGACCAGCAGAACCCCCATCAATAGTGAGACGATGATCACCCCGAGGGCCGATCTGCGTGCCAGCCAGGCGATGATGATTGCGGTGTAGCCGTACCCAGGCGAGAGGCCGTGCTGCAGGCGGTGCTGCAGACCGGCGACTTCGCTGAAACCGGCGATCCCGGCGATGGCGCCGCTTAAGGCCAGGACGAGGAAGATCGCCAGCCCGGTCTTCATCCCGGCGTAGCGCGCGGCGGCAGGATTGCTGCCGATCGCCTTGATCTGGTAGCCCCAGATGGTGCGTTCCATCAGCAGGTAGACCGCCAGGGCGCAGAAGAGGGCGAGGAAGAAGCCGCTGTGCAGGCGGGTATTGAAATATTCGCTGAGGCGTGCGGCATCGACAAACTGGGCGGTGAGGGGAAAGTTGTAGCCGTCGGGATTCTTCCAGGGGCCGTAGATCAGGTAGTCGGCCAGCAGGATGGCGATGTAGTTCATCAAGAGGGTGACGATCACCTCATTGACCTGCCAGCGGGCGCGCAGCAGACCGGCGACCGAGGCCCAGAGTCCGCCGGCGAGGAAGGCGGCGGCAAACATCGCCGGCAGCATCAGCGGTGCTTCGAGGCCGGAGAAGAGTGCGACCCCGGTGGCTCCGCAGGCCCCCATGTAGATCTGTCCTTCGGCACCGATGTTCCAGATCTGCATCCTGAAGGCGACCGAAACCGCCAGCCCGGTGATGATCAAGGGTGTCGCCTTGACCAGGGTTTCGGAGATGCCGTAGGTCGAGCCTAGGGCCTCACGCAAGATTTCAAGATAGGCGGCGGCCGGATTAACCCCGGCCGCAAGCAGCAAGAAACCGGCGACAAACAGGGCGACCAGCACCGAGGCGATGATGGTCAGACTGCGGAAGAGCGCGCTGCCCTGATCGCGTTTTTCGACGCGGAAAGCCAGACTCATGCCGATACCTCGCCGCTCATCATCAGGCCGATCTCTGCACGACTGGAACTGGTCGGGTCGGCATAGCCGATCAGACGGCCGCGGAAGATCACCGCAATCCGGTCGCAAATTTTATAGAGTTCATCGAGGTCTTCGGAGATCAGGATGGTGCTCATGCCGTTGCTCGCGCCATCGGCAATCACCTTGTGCACATATTCGGCCGAACCGATATCGAGGCCGCGGGTTGGATAGAGGGCGACCAGCACCGCCGGTTGCTCGGAGAGCTCACGGGCGATGATGACCTTCTGGATGTTGCCGCCGGAGAGCAGGCGCACTGGAGAGCCCGGGGGGCCGGCCTTGATCGCGAACTGGCCGATCTTCTCTTCGGCATTGTCACGGATCGCGCTACGGCTCTGAAAGACGCCGTTTCTAAAACACTTGGCGCGGAAATTCTTCAGGATCAGGTTTTCGTCGAGGCTGAGGTCGGGGACGATGCCGATCGCCTTGCGATCTTCGGGGATATGGGCGATGCCGGCGATGTAGCTGCTGCGCGCGCAACTGCGGGTGATATCTTCACCTGCGGCGAGCACCCGGCCACTTTCGACCCGGGTCAGTCCGGTCAAGGCTTCGGCCAGCGCCTTCTGGCCATTGCCGGCGATGCCGAGGATTTCGCCTTTTTGCAGGCGCAGACTGAAGTTGTCGAGATCGGCCAGACCCCGGTCGTTGCGCACCGAGAGGTTTTCGATCTCGAGCACGATCTCCTCACTGAAGGGCAAGGATTTCTGCCACTCGGGAATGCGGTCGCCGCCAATCATCAATCCGGCCAGCTTTTTCTGATCGAACTCGCCCTTCTCCAGGGTGGTGACGCTGCGGCCCTTCTTGAGGATGGTCACCCGGTCGGAGATCTCCATCACCTCGCGCATCTTGTGGGAGATGAAGATGATGCACTTGCCCTGCTGCTTGAGGCGCAGCAGGACCTGGAAGAGCTTAGCCGCCTCCTGCGGGGTGAGGACCGCGGTCGGTTCGTCGAGGATCAACAGGCGACAGTCGCGCAGCAGCAATTTGATCAGCTCGATCCATTGCTGGGCGCCGATCGAGAGTTTCCAGACCGGGGCATTGAGATCGAGGTCGAGGCCGAACTCCTCGATGGTCTGCTCGATCCTGGCGCGCTGCTGGCGGCGCGAGAAGAGCAGCGGCACGCCTTGCAGGGCGATCATGATGTTTTCGAGTACGCTGTGCGCCGGAACCAGCATGAAGTGTTGATGAACCATGCCGATGCCCAACGCCAGCGAATCGCGCGGCGAGGCGAAGCGGACCGGCTGGCCATCGAGCTGCAGACCGCCGCTATCCGGCGCGTAGAAGCCGGTCAGGACATTCATCAGGGTACTCTTGCCGGCGCCATTCTCGCCGAGCAGGGTATGGATCTCCCCCGCGCGGATCGAGAAGGAGACATCGTCGAGGGCGATCACGCCGGGGAAGGTCTTGCGGATATGTGTCAGTTGCAGAAGATCAGGCATCTTGTCCAGTTGTCGGTCGATGAGAGGCTGCAGCCGGGCTGAACTGGAAGAATGTGCCCGGGCCACGCGTCAGAATGAAAAAGGCAGGCTCAACATTTAAGTCGAGCCTGCCTCGAATCCAGCGGTAGTGCTTACTTGGGGATGGTCCCCTGGACGCCTTCGACAAACCAGTTCATGCCGAGCAGTGCACCGTCATCGAGGCTGGTGCCGGCGGCGACAACTTCCTTACCGTTCTGATCCTTAAGCGGGCCGGTGAAGGGCCGCAGGCTGCCGTCGATGATCGCTTGCTGTTTCTCGGCGACCAGGGCTTGAACCTCGGCCGGGACCTTATCGCTCATCGGAGCCAGCTCGACCAGTTTCTCCTTCATCCCCCACCAGCTCTGCTCGCTCTTCCAGCTGCCGTCTTTCACTTCGGCGGCGGTCTTGGTGTAGACCG
>JAUXIR010000171.1 GCA_030620915.1 Geopsychrobacter sp.
GATCTGTTTTTCGTTCAGGTTGTCGCGCGCCGAATACTCGAGGATCGGCAGGTCATCGCTGTTGAGCGCGGCGCCCCTGCTGAATTTTCTGAGCGATTCGCCACAGCAGAGATAGTGGTTGGCGATCAGATCACCGGGGGAGTTGATGCCGATGGCAGCGAGGGTCTCCGCTATGCCTGGTCTGGCCATGCGCTCTTGCAGTCCCAGATAATCGAATTTGAGTTCGTGCTGAGCACCGAGAATAATCAGGTCTGAACCGACCCTGAAGGTCAGGACTTCAGGGAATACCTGAAGCAGGGTGTTGGTGGCGATGCGCAGGTTCTGCGGGGTAATATCGTAGATGCCGATCCATTGGGCAAAGAGTCCGCCTTGTTTCAGGCGACTGGCGGCCAATTGGTAGAATTCGCTGGTGAAGAGGTTGGCGTTACCCGATTGCCAGGGATTGGAGGGCTCGGAGACGATAACATCGTATCGGGTCTGTTGGGTCAGCAGCAGATTGCGCCCATCCTGCACCAGCAGGGAGACCTTGGGGTCGTCGAGGGCGTTCTGGTTGGCTTCTTTAAAATAGGCGGAAGCCTCTACCACCTCTGGCGAAATGTCTACGCACTTGATGCTGCGGGTCGGGTGACTGCTCATGCCGCGCAGGGTGATGCCGGTTCCCAGACCGATCACCAGCACCTCCTGAGGGTCGGGATGCATCAGCATCGGCAGTTGGCCGACCAAAACCTGGGTGGACATGTCCTGGCCGCTGCCGCCATCGGTCTTGCCGTTAACCGTAAAGAAGCGGGACTGGCCGTCATTACTTTCATGGATGGCGACGGTGGTGTCGATCCCTTCGATGACCTCGAGAATCTTTTCGGATTCGAGCACCTTGCGGATGCCGCCTCCTTGGGTGTATTTGGGCGCGTAGACGTAGACTCCGCTGTTCATCAGGGCCTGATCCCAGTGGCTCGGCAGAAAGGCCAGCAGCAGCCCCAAGCTACAGGCAATGGTGACGGGATGCAGCAGGCGTCTCGAGACGTGAGGGATAAAGAGGAGGCAGAGTGCCGCGCCGAGGAGGATATTGAAAGCGGCGAGCAGTTGAAAACTGAGTTGTGTCCCGAGGTTGGGAATCAGCACAAAGCCGGCCACCAGACTGCCGAGCACGGCACCGGCAGTGTTGTGCAGCACCACCAAACCGACCCCCTCACCGGTGCGCACCTTGCCCGGATCGATAATGGCGATGGCGGCCGGGAGCAGGGAGCCGGAGATGATGGTCGGCACGCAAATCGTGCCGAAAACGATCAGGCCCGAGAGCAGCGACAGGTGCCACCAACGTTCCCCCGAGGCCTCATGGGCAAATTGGAAAACATGAGCCAATTGATCGTAGAAGGGGACCGTCATCAGGATCGATAGCCCCATCAGTACGGTGAGGCGAACGAAAACCCGCTTTTCATTGAGCTCGGGGTGGATCTTGCGTGCATAGACGGCACCGCCCAGGGCGATGCCGATCAGGTAGGAGCTGAGCATCAATGAGAAGGCGTAGCTGGTATTGCCGAGAAACAGTAGGAAAACCCGGGTCCAGAGGATCTCGTAGGCCAGCGAGAAGAAGCCGATCAGGGCGATGGCGATCAGTACGGGCCGATGTGCCCGGGCCAGTTGCGCTTGCTCGGCGCGAGTCGCCCGGGATACGTCTGCGGCGGCGGTGAGGCCGATGGTTTTGGAGAGGTGCCAGGAGACTGCGGCAATCGCCAGGTTAATAAGGACGGCACTCATGTTGGTAGCCGACAGGCCTATGTTCGGGATCAGGACATAGCCCGCCAGGAATGCACCCAGGGTTGCGCCGAGTGTGTTCATGGCATAGAGGCGGCCAATCTGTCCTCCTGATTTCTTGCGCGCAAAAAAGCGACACATCAGCGGAAAGGTGCCGCCCATGCAAATGGTCGGGGGCACCAGCAATATGCTCGAAAAGAGAAGGTGGGTGGCGGTATTCAGCCCCGGCAGGTTGGGCAGGATCTGCACCAGAGAGGCGTGCAGGTAGCCGATTACTTTAAGGGTTGGTGGAAAGAGCAGGGCGAAGACGGCGATCCCCAGCTCCAGGTAGGCATAGATGCGCAGCAGGTTGGTTTCCTTGTCGGCAAATTTGCCGAGCAGGTAGCTGCCGATGGCCAGGCCGGCCATGAAGGTAGCAGCAACGATGCTGACCGCGATCATGGTGGTGCCGAAGGTGAGAGAGAGATGCTTGGTCCAGAGGATTTCATAGACCAGGGCGCAGAAGCCGGAGAGAGAGAAAATTAGATAGATGACTGCTTTTTGCTGAGTCCGGATTTCGAACATTTTGGCCCCTCACGCGTTAGAGTGATATCTGCTTTAGCGCTCTGCTCATTAGAGTGCATATTTAATGCCGTATCACGGTTATTCGTGAGGGAATCTTTGGAGCCTGATTTCTGGCCTAGGGCCTGTCCAATATCAGGCGCAACTCCTCAATTGCAAGCAGGTCAGGTCGGCGAAAAGACGGACTGCTCCGTCTTTCCCCAGATGGATAAAAGTGCGTTGTCGCTATGGGACCTCAGGTCAGCGGGTGTTGGCTGGTATGTTTTGTGAATGTTATTGCTCAGTTTGGCCTGCCGAACACAGCTTCCGATTTTTTTCTAATTGTGTAAAACTAAGATCTCGCTGGCTGGATAGTTTTCGATGCGGTCTTAAGTTTTGTTGGTAATGTTTGTTGGTTAGAATTTAACTTAGTCTCTGCCGGTTTCGTCGGGCGATACTTGAGCCATTTAAAATGGAGGATTTCATGAGGAAGGACGGCCTGTTTACGGCTTTGCTATTGAGTTTTTTTCTGCTGTTGCCCGGTTGTAGCCGTCAGGATTCAGACGGCACCATGTATCGCGGTGATCTGCAGCGGACGGGACATTATGCCAAGGCTCCGACGGCCAAGTTGGAGAAGCCGGTCTGGCAGTCCAAGTTGGATTCAGCGGTATCGGTTTCACCCCTGATCAGCAATGATGTGATCTACAGCGGAACCCGGGGCGGAATTTTTTACGCCCTGGAGCGGGCCAGCGGAGCGGCGCGCTGGCAGTTTCGGGCCGGGGGGGCGATCAGTTCGGCTGCCGCACTGACCGCCGGAACAGTCTATTTCGGCGACCGGAGTGGACAGTTGTACGCTCTGGACAGCCGCACCGGAAAGGAACAGTGGCGCTTCGCCGCCGGAAAAGAGATTGCGTCTTCTCCTGCGATTTATAACAATCTGGTTCTGTTCGGCAGTCGAGACGGCTCATTCTACGCCTTGCACGCCGGAACGGGGCAGCTGAAATGGCGAGTCGATGCTGGTGCCGGGATTGTCTCCTCGCCGGCTGTTTTTAACGGGGTTGTCTATTTCGGCACCTTGAAAGGGGAGCTTGTTGCCCTTGATCTCTGGTCCGGGCACCCTAGGTGGCGCTTCAAGGCCAGACGGGAGATCGTCGCTTCGCCCAGCATCTCAGACGGAGTCGTCTACTTCGGCAGCCGGGATCGCTTCTTCTATGCTCTCGATGTCCGATCGGGGGCGCTGCGCTGGCGTTTCCGGGCCGGTAACGAAATCCGCTCCTCTGCTGCGATTGCAGGCGGGCGGGTGGTTTTCGGCGCGGACGATAATCGGGTCTATGCCCTAGATTCTCTCACCGGTGCGCTGTTGTGGAAGACCCGTGTCGGGGGAATGATCGACTCCTCGCCGGCCGTGAGCGGCCAATCGGTTTATTTCGGTAGTCGGGACAGATCGTTGTATGCGGTCGCCCTAGGAGATGGTGAAGAGCTTGCTCGCTATCGGACCGACGGCTGGGTACGGACCTCGCCCGTCGTTGCTGGCGGGACGGTCTATGTCGGTAGCGATGCTGGCAATCTGTATTCCTTCAGATAGCCAACCGTTTGCCGGATGGAGATATTTTATAGGCAGGGGGTGTTCCGTGAAGGGGCACCCCCTGTTTTTGCCGCGCTCTCTCATATTACACCGGCTGACGAAGGTGATGCTGTTCGACAATGGCGGCTATTTTCTGTGGTTTTCGTTGTCGTAGTCCCTGGCTTGAGGGCCAGAGGGTATACTATTGGCGAAGAGATGTTTTTGATTGATTGTCGGCCAGATGAGATGGGGAATGACAGATGGTGAAAAAGTGGTTGCTGATGCTGTTGTGCGGGCTGCTGCCATTTAGCGCCCAAGCCGAGACCGGCATCAACCAGCGGACTTGGATGGAACAGCTGGTCTACAGCCTGGGTTGGTCGTTCGGTCTGCCCGACAAGCCGGAGGATGAGGACTATCTGCGCCTTCTGAGTGGTCAGCGCAGGCTTCGCATCGAGGCGGAGGAGGCCTATCAGCCCAGCGATCGGGTATCGGTCAAAAGCTTCAGCAACTTCGGTACATTTAGCGATACCGGTTGGCTTAGCGGGATTTCCGTACCGACCCAGGCCCACCTGCGGTTCACGCTTCCCCATGCAGGTCGCTATCGACTCAGCGCCCGGGTTTATCTGGCCGGGCACCGGCTTGAGTTGGCCGGGGAAAGCTTTGAGTTTGACGGTCAAAATCAGTTTGCCCTGGTGGAGCTTGGTGAGGTGGAGCTCGAGGCGGGCGAGATGGAGGCTCTGGTTGAGCTGCCTCCCGGTGGTGGATTCGATTACCTCGAACTGTCTGCCCCGCCGTTGGGGCCGATTGCCCCGGCTGGTGGTTGGCAGCCGGATCTGCCGCTGAACGCTACTGTTGCCGCGCGCACCCTGGTGCAGGCCCTGGGGTTGCAGGGGGCTCTCCCCCCCTCTGGCCGTCGTTTCAACCTGGAGGCGGAACACCGGCCCCACCCGGGACTGAAGCTGACCCGGGTTCGGCACTTGGGGGCAC
>JAUXIR010000137.1 GCA_030620915.1 Geopsychrobacter sp.
CAGTAGTAACTCCCCTGGATGGCAACGCCTTGGTGGCCCAAATGAGCTGGTACGCCTCCAGATGCGTGGTGATTACCCAGACTCTCTGCGTTTGATGGAGCTTGCCACGCGCATTGCCCTGACCGATAGCCCGGCGCAGCTTGACCTGGCGCCACGCAAGGGACTTGTGCGGGTCTATTGGCAGGGGGAGCTACGCATGGAACTGCGCTACAAGGTTTCAGAGCAGTTACAGGAGCAACGCCCCATGGTTGCGATTATCATGGATGACATGGGTCGTGACCTGACCGAATTTAGTGACCTGCTTGATCTCTCCTTGTCGATAACTCCGGCGATTCTGCCGCAGACCTCTTTTGCGACGCGCGGTGCAAAAATACTCACGAAAAAAAATCACGAGTATATGATTCATTTGCCGATGGAACCAAAAAAATATCCGTCGATCAGCCCTGGGCCAGAGGCACTTTTGCTCAACCTGAGTCCAAGGGAGCTTAAGCAGCGCCTCCAACTATATATGCAAAGGGTGCCGGGTGCTGTTGGTGGAAATAACCATATGGGATCAGGTTTTACTCAGAATCGTGCCGCGATGCATACGGTCCTGAAAGAGTTGAAAGCATCCGGGCTCTTCTTTGTCGATAGTCGCACGATCGGCGATTCGGTTGCCTTTGACGAAGCCCGTCGGATGGGGATGCGGACCGCTCAGCGTAATATTTTTCTCGATAATGAGGAGAATGTCAGTTACATCAGTCGGCAGCTGCGCAAAATGGTTAAAATTGCCGAAGAGAAGGGCGCGGTGATCGCTATCTGTCATCCCTATGCGCAAACGTTTGAAGCACTCCGCCAGAACAGGGTCTGGTTGCGTGAGCAAGGGGTCGACTTTGTGCTGGCTTCTCGTTTGGTCAAGAGCTATTGACGCTGTTTTTAGGGGAATACCAGATTGTTCTGACCAGGGTCCTTAACGTCTTCGGGAGTTTCGAAATCGAGTCTTGCGCGGCTGAAAACGGTTTGAAAGCGTGCATAGGGGGCTTCCGCCAGTATTTGTCCGTTATGGCCGCTATTCTGTCTGAGGAGAAGTAGTTTGCCCGGAGCATTCTGCGGCAGAGCATGTTCGAGCAGGTTATGCAGAAACGGAGTGCCACGTCGAAGTAGCCCGCGTGTTGTTTTTATGTCACTGGTCCGCTGTGAGAGGGTTTCGCCGTTCTTGTCGAGGCGGGCCAGGGTGATTTTTGCGGTGTCCAGCCGTTGCATCAGGAAATAGGAGCGCTGGGCGGATTCGCGAAAAAGCTCCCTGATTGCCGAACTTGAACCTGCTTTCTGCTCGCCATAAAGGTCGTTGAAAATCATCTCGTAGAAGCAATTTTCCTCAATAAAACCACAGAGCTCGCGGTCGGAAGTTTCGGCATAAAATGCCTTTTGTAACTGTTGCTGGTCCAGTTGCTTCGCACAGCAGAGACAGTGACCGAGGAGACGCTGACGTCGTTCTTGCTCGCGCCGGACAAGATTTTGTTCGCGCGTACGTTGACCCTCAAAGATTTCACCCATGCGGTGCGGCCCCTTTTCCAGATACTCCAGATAGATCTGGCGGGCGAGGTGGCTGAACTGCAAATGAACGTCGGTAGAGCGTCCGTGGGTCAGGACCGGGTAGACCTTTCCTTCGGGGTTGGTCGCGAGTGATTCAACCTTGGGGCTCTTGGCGATAAAACCTTCGAGGCAACGATAGCCACGATTGATGGCGTAGGCCTTAAGCAGTTGATAGGAATTGCGAAAGGGGCCGCTGTAGTGAATACGTGAATCGATCAGGCAGGGGAGTAGCCGCAAGGGGGAGCGCGAAATGCCGTGGTCGGTGAAGAAGTTTGCCAGGTGCCGACAATTTTCCAGCGAAGGCGCATCTTTGATCGGCACGATCACGCGATCGGCTGCATAGAGTGCGTTGCGGGTATAGGGATCGAGGATTGGACAGGTGTCGATAATCAGGACCCCTCCCAGGTGGACCTTGCTGAGAATCTCAGCGAGTTGCTCATCGGACGGAGCTTGTTTATTGAAGATATTCAAGTTGTGGCAAGACGGAATAATCTGTACGCCGTATTCCCCTTGGCGTATCAGTTCAGTCGCGGCCACATCCCTGAAAAGATGCCCAACGTGGTATTCTGCCTGGTCGGAGCTGAGTCGAAACATGCGATCGACGGTGAAATGGTTGTCGAAGCTCAGTATGGTAACCGGCAGGTCTTCGGACAGGGCCTTGAGGTAAACCGCAAGATTGGTTGCCAGGGTGGTTTTTCCGACACCACCTTTTTCGCTTGAAACGGTGATTACGTAAGGACGGGACATAGACTCTCCCAAGCCAGGAATCGGTCGTGCTTGACGATCTTGGCGAGAAGTTGGATGCTTAATGCGCGCTATATGTGAAATTGAAATCTAAATTGCGGATTATGGTCGAGCGCTGACTTCAAGTTAAGTGCAGTTTATATGGAATTGTCCGGCGCCTGTCAATGTGGGTGATTTGCAAAACTTGAGAAAGTTATTATGTTTTTGCTGGTAAGTATTTGTAGAATAGGTGAGATATGTCAGTATCCGTAGTCTCAGTCTCCCGTCTGGTTGAACTTTTCAAGGATCTGCTCGAAGAGAACTTTGTCGAGGTATTGGTTGAGGGCGAAGTCTCAAATTTTTCTCAGCCGAATTCCGGCCACTGTTATTTCACCCTCAAAGATGACCGCGGTCAGCTGCGCTGTGCAATGTTTCGCAGCCATGCGCGTCTTCTCCGTTTTTTTCCCGAAAATGGTATGCAGGTCATCTGTCGTGGGCGGGCCTCGGTTTATACCCAGCGTGGTGAATTACAGTTAATCGTCGAAGGTATCGAACCTGCCGGAATCGGCGGGATGCAACTTGCCTTCGAGCAGCTGAAAAAGAAGTTAGCCAGTGAAGGCCTTTTCGCAAGCGAACGCAAGCAGGCACTCCCGGAATTCCCCCAGACAATCGGGGTCGTGACTTCGGCCACAGGTGCTGCCATTCACGACATTCTGAATGTTCTGCGTCGCCGGGCTACGGGGCTGAAGGTTTTGCTGCGTCCGGTCAGGGTGCAGGGGGAGGGCGCTGCCAAGGAGATCACAGAAGCCATCGCTGATCTGAATCGTGAAGGAAGCGCCGACGTCCTGATTGTTGGCCGTGGTGGTGGATCTCTGGAAGATCTCTGGGCTTTCAATGAGGAGAGCGTTGCTCGCGCCATTGCTGCATCAAAATTGCCGGTGGTCTCTGCGGTCGGACATGAAGTCGATTTCAGTATTGCCGATCTGGTCGCAGATCTGCGTGCACCCACCCCGACAGCCGCAGCCGAGTTGGTCGTCAAGAATCGTGAAGAGCTCGAACGTCATTGCGATCAGCTCCTCTTGCGTCTGGGTCGTGTCCTGCAGGGTCGACTTGAGACGCTACGTGTCCGTTATGCTCATTTACGGCGCCGTCTGATCTCTCCCCTGGAAACCCTGGAATGGCGTCGTCAGCGGTTGATCGATCGAGAGCAGCGGCGTCAGCGCAGCATCGTTTGGAGACAACAGGAGCAGCGTAATCGTTTGCAGCAATTGGCCGAGCGGCTGAATGGCCTGTCGCCCTTGCAGGTCCTTGCACGTGGCTATGCCCTGGCCCGTCTGTTACCGCAAGGCACTCCGTTGCAGAATGTGAAGCAGATTAAGGTTGGAGACCTGATCTCTGTGCAGCTGGGCCAGGGGCAACTCGAGGCTTGCGTGACAGGGATAGGTGCAGAAAAAAAAGCGCAAGAGACTTGACCCGAGGTTCTCCCGCTGGTGTAATCTACTTTTTGATGAATTTAGCCTTGAGAGATGAAAATAGATGGCGAAAAAGAAGGGTTTTGAGTCTTCCCTGAAGGCTCTTGAAGACGCAGTATCCCGCCTTGAGGAAGGTGATCTCGAACTCGATGAATCACTGAAAATATTCGAGCAGGGGGTCAAGTCGGCCGCAGACTGTCGCAAGGCCCTCGAGAAGGTTGAATTACAGGTCGAGACCCTGCTCAAACAGCAGGATGGTCGCTTGAGCCGGGAGACTTTTGATGAGTGACACCGGTTGGTCGCTGGATAGCTATCTGAAGGCTCGCTTGCAGCTCGTTGAGGCTGCTCTCGACGATTATCTGCCGCATGCTGCGACCCTGCCGGGTAGTCTGCATGATTCGATGCGCTATTCCATCTTTGCCGGGGGAAAACGAATCCGTCCCGTCTTGATGGCCGCAGCCTGTGAGTCGGTGGGAGGTCATCCCGAGGATATTCTACCTGCCGCCGCTGCGATTGAGATGATTCACAGCTATTCGCTGATTCACGATGATCTGCCTGCGATGGACGATGACGATTTGCGGCGTGGCAAACCGACCAATCATAAGGTGTATGGCGAAGCGATTGCTATCCTGGCTGGCGACGGTCTGCTGACCGAGGCCTTTATCCTCCTTTCCAATCCGCAGGTTTTGAGTTCGGTTTCTGCGGTCGACCGTCTCGAGATCATCCACCAGCTCTCCCGTGCGGCCGGAAGCCTCGGTATGGTCGGTGGGCAGGTGGTCGACATGGAATCGGAAGGGGAGCAGATCGATCTGCCGACCCTGGAATATATCCACACCCATAAGACTGGTGCACTGATCCTTGCTGCGATCGAGATCGGGGCGATCATTGGTGGGGCCGATGAGAAGCAGCGCCTGGCCCTGCATCGCTACGGAGAAGCCGCCGGCCTGGCCTTTCAGGTCGCGGATGACATCCTCGATATCGTTGCCGATCAATCATTGTTCGGTAAGGATGTCGGCGCAGACCAGGAGCGTGGTAAGGCGACCTATCCGGCGCTGCTCGGCCTCGAAGGGGCCAGGCAGAGGGCGCGTGATCTGCGCGATATGGCGTTTAGCGCCCTTGAGACATTTGGTGTTGAAGCGCGACCCCTGCGCGAAATAGCAACCTATATTATTGACCGTTCTTTTTAACAGGTTGTTTTTAATCGCCTGATAGAGGTACCGAAAATATGAGTGATCTGCTCGCTAATCTGAAGTCCCCGGCCGATCTTAAAGAGATGGGGTTGCTGCATCTAGAAGAGCTTGCAGCCGAGGTGCGCGCGACCATCATTTCAACCGTGGCTAAAAACGGTGGTCATCTTGCCAGCTCGCTGGGAGTGGTCGAACTGACGATCGCCATCCATAAGGTTTTTAATTCTCCGCAGGACCGTATCATCTGGGACGTTGGTCATCAGGCTTATGGTCACAAGCTGTTGACCGGACGTCTAGATGATTTCAGCACCCTGCGTCAACTCGATGGACTCAGTGGTTTTCCAAAACGGAAAGAGAGTGAGCACGACGCCTTCGATGTCGGACACTCAAGCACCTCAATTTCGGCTGCACTCGGCATGAGCGCCGGGATCGATATTCTGCAGGGGGACGAGCGGGTCATTGCGGGTATCGGCGATGGTTCACGGACCGCCGGGATGGCCTTTGAGGCCTTGAACCACGCCGGGCATCTCAAGAAAAGATTGATCGTGATTCTCAACGACAACGAGATGTCGA
>JAUXIR010000233.1 GCA_030620915.1 Geopsychrobacter sp.
GAAAATTGGAGTGTTTGAGACTAGATTTTGGCTCCTTTGCAGGTTCATAGCCATAGCTATGGATCAAAAAGGAGCTGAAATATAGGCCCAACGAACAAATTTGCAGCCGGTTTATGGCAAGCCCGACAGGCTGCGAGGGACTATAAATTCTACACAGCGGGAAAAGGATAGGATTTCGGACATTCCCCTCACGGCCTCAGAAGTTTGTAACGATGCAAGACTGACCCTGCTGTCCACATATTTCCGACCGGGCCTGGGCCACGCGCCTATCTACCCAACCCGTCAGACAGCAGTGGTTGGCCTCAGGTCGGTTCGAGCTTCTTTTCGCTCACTGTCCGCTCAGTAAGCAGCAGTCCAATCCAGGCAGAATAAAACCAGAGCCACAGCAATAGCGTTGCGGCCAGCCGACCAAGCGGATTGTCGGTCAGCAGATTGTAGACCGGCTCAAACAGGTTCACCCAACGCGCCTTCCCCTGCCCGGGTGGAACTCCTTTTTCGAATGCACGCTTGGCGTCGAGGGCAAAAGCCAGCTGCCAGGCATGACCGCGTACATAACTGCCGCTGCGAAACCAAATCGCCAGTCGTTGTTTGAACGGCAGCCTCATCATGCTGCGCTTAACCTGCCGGAAGAAGGGGCGCAAGCGCAGGGAGCCCCCTGCCCCCTGCTGACGATAGACCGAAATCGCATCGACAAAGAATGCTTCCCAGCCGATACTGCGAAAACACATGATCAATGCGTTGAGCAGTTGGCGCTGCCAGAGACCTTCGGTTTCAAAACGTCTGGCCGAGGTCGATATCTCACTCGGTAACAGCACCCAGCGGCCGATTCGGCGCAGGCGTTCGGCGAAGTCGGTATCTTCCATGACCGGCAAATTCTCACGAAAATGGCCGACCCGCTGAAAGGTCTCACGGTGCAAGAGAAAGCCCTGATCGCCGTGAATACATTCCTCGCGGGGCAAACGCGCCTTCCATTCATAATAGTAATATCCCGCTGCAGCTGCCCTGCCATCGCGGTGGCGAAAACGGAGCGGAAAACGACCGGCCACCAGATTGGTGCCGAAACCTTTCATCATATCGAGGCCACGGCGTAGCGCCAGCTCATCACTAAAACGACTGTCGACATGCAAGAGCAACAGCCAGCTGGTGCGTGCCCTGGCGATACCAGCGTTGAGCTGGCGACCGCGTCCCCTTTCACCGACCTGCAACGAGATCGAATATCCGCAAAAGCGTTGATATTCGGCAACAACTGCGGCAGGGTTATCGATGGAGCCGCCATCACTGAGGATGACTTCAAAATCGATACTCTTCTGCCGTAACAGGTCTGTCAGCAGGCAACGAAGCTGTTCTTCTTCGTTGAGGATCGGGACAATGATTGTAAGTTCAGGTGTCATGGAAATCGCAATTCAAATATCAGACTAAAAAATCTGGCAAAAGGACAAAAAGCGCTTCACATCGGTGAATGCCCTGCTATATTATGTCTCGTTTCAAACCGATCCGACCGCACTTACGCAGTCAGGACGATACCTTTTTCACCATATCCTATCAAGGGGAATGCCATGAGCGAAATTATTGATGTATATGCCCGCGAGATTCTCGATTCGCGCGGCAACCCGACCGTTGAAGTAGAAATAGCGCTCGAAAGCGGCATTATGGCACGGGCTGCAGTCCCAAGTGGTGCTTCAACCGGTGAACGTGAAGCTATCGAACTTCGCGACGGCGACATGGCCCGCTACCTCGGCAAGGGAGTTCTCAAGGCGGTCGAGAACGTCAACGAGATCATTGCCGCCGAAATAATCGGCCTCGATGCCAGCGACCAGGTCGGGATCGACCGCAAGCTGATCGACATGGACGGCACCGAATCCAAGAGCAAACTCGGCGCGAACGCCCTGCTCGGGGTCTCGATAGCCTGCGCCAAAGCCGCCGCCGAAGAAGCCGGGCTGCCTCTGTATCAATACCTCGGCGGAACCAATGCCAAGGAGCTGCCGGTACCGATGATGAACATCATCAACGGTGGCGAGCACGCCGACAACAACGTCGATATCCAGGAATTCATGATCATGCCGGTCGGAGCTTCCTGCTTCAAGGAAGCGCTGCGCATGGGTGCCGAGATCTTTCACGCCCTGAAAAAAGTCCTCAAGGAGAAGGGCTACAATACGGCCGTCGGTGACGAGGGTGGTTTTGCTCCAGACCTGAAGAGCAACGAAGAAGCCCTGCAGGTTATCATGGAGGCGATTGCAGCCGCTGGCTACAAGGCAGGTGAAGAAGTTATGCTGGCGCTGGATGTTGCCGCCTCGGAAATCTACAAAGACGGTAAATACAACTTTGCCAACGAAAAACAAGCAATCAAAACCGCTGCGGAAACCATCGATTTCTACGCAGATCTGGTCGAACGCTACCCGATCATCTCCATCGAAGACGGTCTGGCCGAAAATGATTGGGACGGCTGGAAACTGATGACCGAAAAGCTAAGCGACAAGATCCAGATCGTTGGCGATGACCTGTTCGTCACCAATACCAAAATACTCAAGGAGGGGATCGACAAAGGGATCGCCAATTCGATCCTGATCAAGGTCAACCAGATCGGCACCCTGACCGAAACCCTCGAGGCGATCGAGATGGCCAAGCGGGCAGGCTACACCGCCGTCATTTCACACCGTAGCGGCGAAACCGAAGATACCACCATCGCCGACCTGGCGGTGGCGACCAATGCCGGGCAGATCAAGACCGGCTCCCTCTGCCGCACTGATCGCATCTGTAAATACAACCAGCTGCTGCGGATCGAAGACGAACTCGATGATGTGGCGGTTTACGCAGGCATGGGTGTCTTCTACAACCTGCGTTAAACCCAAGTCGCTACCGCTATCAAAACGTAAAACGCCCAGGAGCTGATTCCTGGGCGTTTTTTTTGTTTCATCGTGCTTGCAACTGCTCTAACGCGGATAAAGCCGGTAGCTACTCCCCTTCTTTTCACGTCTCAAGGTGCCTGCCTGATCAAGTTCACGCAGCAACTTCTGCAGTTCGCGGCGCTCCACATCGGGAAGCTTTGCGTAGAGCTCAACCTGGGTCAGGCCGGGGCTGTCTGCAACCGCGAGCATGATCCTATCCTTCAATCCAACTCCCTCCAGCGGGGCATCAGTATCATCGTCCACCGGCGCTGATTCGGGAGCAGGGGCTTCAGGATCGGGCTTAATCACCGGGCTCTCTTCCTCATCGACCAGGGCACGCTGATCCGCACGAATCTCGCGCTCCACCTTAAGCAGACGCTGATAGACATAGTAACCCGCAGCAATCAAGGCGAGCAGCAACAGGATAAAGAACAAGTTCATATGCTAGAGTTCCTCCTCAGTGGGGTCCGTCTGTTCGCGACGGAACCAATGGTCAAACCAGGTTCGATGGTCCTTTTCAGCGAGAGTCTTCAGGTCGTTTGGTCCCAGCCAGACCCCCCCGCAACCACTACAACGATCCAGGGGAACCGCACGAAAGGTCATCGGCTCGAGGGTTTCTCCACACTTAGGGCAATGATTGTGACAATGCGTCTTGATCAGGGTATCTTCGGCCTCTTGTTTCATCTGGTCGATAAGTTTTTGTTCCTGACGGTGAAAATATTCATTTTCAATCGCTTTTTTGCGGTCGTCCCAGGCATTTGTCATAAAGCACCTCCTCGGCTGAGAAGAAATGGCAGAAGCTCTACCTTCATTATACCTGAAGCTTCCCGACCGACAACTCATCGAGCTCAATCAGGCGATAGCGACCGGCGCCAAATGCCGCGCCCTTGCCGATGCCGAACAATTCACCAATCTTAAGTAGCGGCCAGAGTTCAGCGAGTTCGCGACCGCTGAGGGTCACCGACCCGCACAAACCACCCGCCTCATCATGCTGCTGCAGGGGCCGCCAATCCCGCCAGTTCAAGCAGTTATCGGATTCAACCAACCGGTCC
>JAUXIR010000160.1 GCA_030620915.1 Geopsychrobacter sp.
AGCGCTGAGTATATGCCGTTGGAGACGCTTGGCAAAAGGTCTGGGGGAGCAACAGGTTTTCCTTGAGACTGCCGGCAAAAACCGTCGTCTGCTGCGGCATAAACGCCACCTTGCGCCGCAACTGGCGCACGGGATAGCTCGACAAGGGCTTCCCGCGCCGAACGACCTGGCCTGCATCCGGCTCATCGAGTCGATTGAGCAGGCGCAGAAGAGTGCTCTTTCCACCGCCGCTCGGGCCGATGATGGCACTCAGCCGACCCTCTTCAAAACAAGCCTCGAGCTGACGCAGGATTGTTACTTCGCCGCCATCGTCGAGGGTCTGACGTCGGTGAATATTATGCAGTTCAAACTCATACATATTAGGTGCTCATTCCTCCGGACTGAAAAACCTCATCAGCATAACAGCTTGACGGCAACAGGCACAGCCTTGTCGTTTCTATTCGACCTGTGTTATCTAATTGAGGACTCAACCAGTCAACTATCATCTAACCTTGAGGCTTACCATGAATATCGACCAGTTAAAAACCGTGCTGCGAGAGATTATCACCAAGACCGACCTCACCCCCTGTGTCGTCGGCCATCGTGGTGTCGGCAAAACGGCTGCGATTGTTCAAGTATCAGCGGAGATCGATTTTGCCTACACCGCGCTGCGGCTTGGCCAGATGGAGGTCGGCGACCTGGTCGGCATCCCCTACCGTGATGGCGAAGTGATGCACTGGTCACGACCGAGCTGGTGGCCGGCAGCTGATATAAAGCAGACCTTGGTCCATTGTGATGAACTCAATCGCGCCCAGCAGGAAGATACCCTGCAAGCCATTTTCCAGTTTGTCGAACCACCAGCACAGGGGCAACAACGCGCCCTGCACACCCATAAACTGGCAGCACAGCATCGCGTGGTGGTGGCAATCAATCCGCCCGATGGCAGCTATCAGGTTGCCCCGCTGGATCGGGCCCTGCTCGACCGCATGATAGTGCTACAGGTTGAATCTGATGCCGAATGCTGGGGCCGCTATGCAAGCCGACAGGAGTTCGACCCGCAGATCCGTCACTTCATTGCGGGGAATAGCTCATTTCTGGCGACCGGCGCGGAGAGCTTCGACCTGCAGATCGAGCCATCGGAACGTGCCTGGGAGATGGTCAGCACCCTTAAGCAGAACTGCCGCTTGCCGGCTGAGCTTGAGATGGAGGTCTATAGCGGGGTGGTCGGTCGCGAGGCGGCGGTCTGTTTTTTGAGTTGGTGTGCCGAGCAACGTCAGCGCCCCTTGAGCGCTGAGCAGGTTCTCAATAGCTGGGAACAGTTTGCCGATCAGGCCGCCAGTCAGCGCGATGATATTCAAGCCGCCTGCATGAGTGATCTGGCCGGCCACCTCAGCGATAAAATTCAACTGGACGCGGTCCAGCAGGATAATCTGGTGGCCTATATCGAAGTCCTGCCCCGTGACATGCGTTTTGGCTTCGTCAAGTCGTTGCTGCGTATTCCCGCCATTGCGACGATCCTCAGCCAGGATCGCTACGATCATGCCGTTCTCGACGCTATCAGCAAGATCAGCGAAGAAGTTGCCTAAGAGCGGGATCTTTAAATGCGCGCTCTAGAAGACAGCATCGTACGACTATTGAAACAGCGACCATTTTATGGCGAGTTTCTGTTGCTATGCCGACGTCAGAAGCTGGTTGGGTCGGCGCCGGCTGGCGTGACCCTGCGTGATGGTATCCCGATACTGGCGGTCAACCTTGAGAGCTTTGCGCTCTTTTCAGCAGACGAACAACAGGCCCTGCTTGAACATCTGACCAAACATCTACTCCATCTTCACCCCTGTCGGCGGCGTGAGCGTCGGCAACAGAGCTGGGACCTGGCCTGTGATCTGGCGATCAACGGTTCGATCGCCAACCTGCCGCCCGAATCCCCTATCCCGGCTCGCCTGCGGTTGCCGGATCATCTCTCAGCCGAAGAGTATTACGACCGCTTGCCGCAAATCGCCCTGCTCGGCAATCACAGCGGTGAGGCTGAAGGGGATGGCCCGTCGGAACAACAGGTGCCTCAACCGATCGATGACCATCAGATCTGGCAGCAGGCAGACCGCACTCCGCGACAGCTGTCGGAACAGCTGGTGCGCCACATGGTCAAAACCGCGCTCAAAAAATGTCACCAGGAAATCCCCGGTGAGCTGGAATCGCTGCTGAAACCCTTTCTGGCGCCGCCAACCATCCCCTGGCAACAGATACTGCGGCAGTTCGTTGGCAGTGCAGGACGAATAGGTCGCCGCAGCACCTGGAAGCGCAGCCATCGCCGTTTCGGCCACAGGACTCCAGGTATCCGCAAAAAACCACGCCTGAATCTGCTGGTTGCTATCGATGTCAGTGATTCGACCGATCAACAACTGCTACGGGAAGCCTTTGCCGGCGAACTGCTGCGGATCGCCCGTGGGCGTGAGAGCCGCCTGACTGTTCTCTATACCGGCAGTCGTATTCAAAGAGTTGAAACATTCACCGGCACACCACAAACCGTCGAGGTCTACGCGGGTGGCGGTTATACGGACCTGCGCCCGGCCTTTGACTATGCGCGGAAGATGGTTCCACCACCGGCTGCGATTATCTACTTGACCGATGGTTTTGGTCAGGCTCCGCAGCGCGGAGACTTCCCGACCCTCTGGGTCCTGACCGAAGATGGTCAGATGCCGGCAGAATGGGGCGTTGAGTTACGGCTACAACAGATGGAGACCATATGAGCGATACAGATCTGCAACCGATAACCGAACAGAGCCTGCAAGCCCACCTGGAAGCGCTCGGAGCGCGAGTGATGACCAGGTCCGGCCGTAACGAGCATTACGGGGCGCCGCGTGAGTTCTCCTTTGAAGTCAAAGCAATCTTTGCCAACGGCCTCGGTTTGCATATCCTCGCCCGCCAGCACAACTACCGCGACCCCTGGGAAGCCGTAGGAAAGATCAACGAACTGGTCGATGTCTCGCTGCTCAAGGATGGAGCCTACGCCGAGCTCCCTCAGGGGTTCGACTTCTTCCAGATGCGCGATACTGAAGAGGCTGTCGACTGGGGCACATTCTGCTCGCTCGCCAACTGTGTTGCGACAGTCAATCCAAAGATTTATCGCCTGCAACAACTGACTGGCGACCTCTAAGCCCGCGGCCTAATATCCCGGAGCCACCTTCAAGGCCGCCGACGGGCGGGTTGACAAGAAAAAATCGACTTTACCGCTTTTTTTCTAACATATCCTTAATTCATTACCGGCGTTGTGTTAAACTCTCTTCGTGAGTCTCGGTCAATGTTTCAGGCATCGGCCCTTTAACTGCCTGGGCTGGTCAAAAAAACAACTCAAATCAAGCTGTTTGACACATTTTTAACAAAAAAACCAAGACCATTTTTCCCGGCGAGGATGGTCTTGATCGGCGACTGGCGAAACCTTGGGGACTGTTTCGCGTGAAGGAATCCCGATGAGCGACAGACCGATCCGCATCCTGACCATTGACGACGAAGAAAACATTCGCACCAGTTTTCGTCTCTATCTCGAAGATTTTGATTATGAGGTTATCGAGGCAAAAAACGGTCGTGAGGGTCTGGAACTTTTCGCACGCGAAAAACCGGATCTGGTGCTTTGTGATCTGCGCATGCCCGAAGTCGATGGCCTTGAAGTCCTCTCAAAGATTCGCGAACAGTCTCCCGACACCCCGATCATCGTGGCATCGGGCACCGGGGTCATTGGCGATGCCATTGAAGCCGTACGACGTGGTGCCTGGAACTATCTGCTCAAGCCGATCCAGGATCTTTCAACCCTACAGCACGCCATTGATCAGGCCCTTGAAAGGGCGAGCCTGATTCGCGAAAATCGTGCATATCAGGAACGCCTGGAAGATGAGGTCATCTCGCGCACCGATGATCTGCAACGGGCGATGGATAACCTGAACAAGACCCACCAGCAGATCAAGCTGAGCGAAGCACGCTATCGATCAATTTACGAAAACCTGCAGGACGTTTACTTTGAAATTCTGCCAGGCGGTGAAATCCGCGAACTCAGCCCATCGATCGAACAAATATCTACCTACACACGTCAAGAATTGATCGGCACCAGTGTCTGGCAATATTATCCGCGCAGCGATGATCGCGAGCAACTTTTCAATGAACTGAATACACGTGGCTTTGTTGCCGATTATGAGCTTCACTTGCGGGATAAGGGAGGGAAAATTATCCCCTGTTCGATGAACGCTCGCCTGCTGCCTGAAGAAGATGGCCGCCCGGCGATCATCTGCGGCACCTTACGCGATATCAGCGAACGTAAGTTGGCCGAGGCGCACATCGAACGCCTTGCTTACTACGATGCCCTGACCGACTTACCGAACCGCCGCCTGCTGATCGACCGCCTCGAGCGCGACCTGGCCCGGGCCCGACGCCACAAACACTTTGGCGCCATGCTTTTTCTTGACCTGGATCGCTTCAAAAACATCAATGACTCCCTCGGTCACCATGTCGGTGACGCGCTTCTCCAGGAAGTCGCCCGACGCTTGACCTGTGACCTGCGACTTGAAGATACGGTCTCAAGGCTGGGGGGTGACGAATTCATCATGCTGCTGTCGGACATGGGGAATGAACCGAGCAACGCGGCATCACAATCCCAGGCCAAAGCCGAACAGGTCCAGAAAAATCTATCCAAACCATATAAGGTTCTTGGCCATGATCTCCACATCACCCCAAGCATCGGCGTAGCCATCTTCCCCTCCGATGATGACCCCAACGAAGACAGTAATGACATTTTACGCCATGCCGATACGGCTATGTACCGTGCCAAGGATGATGGCCGAGATGCCATCCGCTTCTTTTTACCCAGCATGCAGGCTGCCGCCGATCAGCGACTGGGGATTGAAAAAGACTTGCGTTTCGCCCTGGAACGCCAGGAGATGTCGCTGTTCTTCCAGCCGCAAGTCGACCGTGAAGGTCGAATCGTCGGGGCAGAAACCCTGCTGCGCTGGCTACATCCCGAAAAGGGCTATATCTCCCCTGCCGAATTCATCCCGGTTGCCGAAGCGACCGGACTGATCCTGCCGATCGGGCTCTGGGTCCTCGAGATGTCATGCCGCCAGATCAAGGCATGGAGCGATCAGGGGCTTTCGATCGGCCA
>JAUXIR010000155.1 GCA_030620915.1 Geopsychrobacter sp.
AGTGAGAATTCCGAACCCTACCTGCATCCAGGCAAGTCGGCCCAGATCTGTAGTGGCAAGACGGTTCTTGGTTACATTGGTGAATTGCACCCTCAGGTTCAGCAGGAGTTTGATCTTGATCAGGAGATTTATCTGTTTGAGTTGAACCTTGATAGGGTCTTTGCGGCGGCCGGGAATTACCCCGCCTTCAGGGTGCCGTCCAGGTTTCCCGCCGTTGAGCGTGATAGCGCCTTGCTGATTGATGAATCGATTGAGGCCCAGAAGATTCTGGATGTCGCAAGAAAAAGCCTTGGTAAGCTGGGGCAAGATATTGTAGTCTTTGATGTTTATCATGGCAAAGGGATTCCTGAAGGGAAGAAAAGCCTGGCCTTACGAGTACGCTACGGATCTCCCGATAAGACCCTGACGGAGGACGAAGTGGCGAAGGCTCATGGCAAACTGGTCAGATCGATCTGCCATCAGTTGTCAGCCGAAATTCGCTAAAAGGTATTGCGGTCCTTTCGACCCTGTGATATAAAACCTTAAATATCAACTAGATAGTAGCTATAATGCTGAGCCTGCCACTGCCTCGCAGGAGGGAATATGACTAAAGCCGATCTTATTGAAAGCGTCTATCTGGCGACGGGATTCTCCAAGAAGGAATCAGCAGCCATCGTTGAGCTGGTTTTTGATCTGATGAAGGAGACCCTTGAAGGTGGCGAGAAAATCAAAATTGCCGGTTTTGGTAATTTTGTCGTCAAGGATAAAGCCTCCAGACGCGGACGGAATCCGCAGACCGGGAAAGAGATAGAGATCTCATCCCGGCGCATCCTGACCTTCAAACCGAGTCAGGTACTTAAAACTGCGATCAACGAGAACTAGGGTAAGCTGCTGCGGTGGCGGATCGGATCCCGGATAAAATCTATTTCAAGATCGGTGAAGTCGCCGAACTTGTTGGAGTGAAGTCCCATGTTCTTCGTTACTGGGAAACCGAATTCAAATCCCTAAAGCCGGTCAAGAGCCGCTCTAATCAGCGTCTTTACCGTCGTGAAGATATCGAACAGGCCCTGCTGATAAAATCCTTACTTTATCAGCAGGGCTTTACTTTAAGTGGTGCCCGCCAGCAGTTGAAAAATCCACCAGAGCAGCCCCCAGTCAATGAAATAACACCGGCTAGCCTCGATTCGGTTATTGATCGTTTGCGCTCTCTTCGTGATGGTTTGCAAGCTGATATCGCAGGAGAGGATGGATGAGCTTTATCCTGGTGACCAATGATGATGGTGTCCATTCGCCAGGACTTGCTTGCCTTGCCGATGCTGTCTCCGCGCTTGGACCCGTCGTTGTTGTCGCGCCAGATCGCAACCGTAGCGCCATTGGCCATGCTCTAACCCTTGATTCGCCGTTGCGTGCCGAAGAGATCCGCAGCGGCGTTTTTTCTGTGGATGGAACCCCGACCGATTGCGTGAATCTCGGAGTCCACGGTCTGGTCGATGGCCGGCCGAAACTTGTTGTTTCTGGCGTCAACCTTGGCGCAAACCTCGGCGACGATATTACCTATTCCGGAACCGTTTGTGCTGCCATGGAAGCTGCACTTATGGGCTTCCCGGCGATTGCATTCTCACTCGATTCACGTGAATTTTCGCTCGAGGATCTGACCCGGACAAGCGCTGTGGTCGACTATCTGGTGAACAGTGTTTTGACAACCGGGCTGCCGCCCGGCACCTTCCTGAATGTCAATATTCCCGCCGGCCCGATCAGCGGGATCGGTTTGACTTTTCAGGGGAAGCGGCATTATGGCGAAGGGATCGTGCATAAAACCGATCCACGCGGCCGAAGTTATTATTGGATCGGTGGCGGCGATGTCGGTTTTGTCGATATCCCGGGCAGTGACTGTAATGCCATTGCTGCCGGTCAGGTTTCAATTACCCCTTTGAGGACTGGCCTGACGAGTGAGTCAGCCCTGCAGTCGTTGGCTGACTGGCCCCTCTCTTTCACGATGGATTAGGCGCGCATGGATTACGCTGTTGCACGACGCCGGATGGTTGAGAGTCAAATCGTTCGGCGCAATATTACGGATCAAGCCGTGCTTGATGCTCTATTGAAGACACCGAGGCATCTCTTTGTCGATGAAGGGCTTCGCCTCCACGCCTATTCCGATGCCTCGCTTCCGATTGGAGAAAAACAGACCATATCCCAACCCTTTATGGTCGCCGCAATGACTGAAGCACTCGGACTCAAGGGCGGGGAGAGAATCCTTGAAATCGGGACTGGTTCCGGCTATCAGACGGCGGTACTCTCGCATCTTGTCAGCCGAGTCTATACGATTGAGCGCATATCGATCCTGGCAGGTCGTGCGCGGCGTGTCTTTGATCAACTGCATCTGACCAACATCAATCTCAAGGTCGGTGATGGTACGATTGGCTGGAAAGACCATGCCCCGTTCGATGGGATCATTGTGACGGCTGGTGGCCCTGAAGTTCCGACGGAATTTCTTGAGCAACTGGCGGTTGGCGCTCCCCTGGTCGTGCCGGTCGGCCCGCTGGATCAACAAAAATTATTGAGACTGGTGCGCACTGAAGATGGTGGCTATAGCCGTGAAGAATTGATGGATTGTCGATTTGTCCCCTTGATTGGCGAAAAGGGTTGGTTGAATGATGAGAGCTGAGAATGCGACTCCCAATATCGCATCAAACAAAGAATCTGACCCATTTTTGAAACGGATCTATGCTTGGGTTCTTTCCTGGGCCGATACTCCTTACGGGGTCCCGGTTCTGGTTGGGTTAGCCTTTGCCGAGGCGTCTTTCTTCCCGATCCCGCCCGATGTCCTCCTGATAGCATTGAGCCTGGCGCGTCCGCGTCATGCGCTGCGCTATGCGCTGGCGGCAACCATAGGTTCGGTCTGTGGAGGGGTCCTCGGCTACGCTATCGGTTATGGTCTCTGGTCGGTCGCTGCGGATTGGTTCTTTGCCTATGTTCCGGGTTTTACGCCTGAACTCTTTCAGCAGGTTGGAGATCTCTTCGCGCGCTATGATTTCTGGACTGTCTTTGCCGCCGGTTTTACGCCGATCCCGTACAAGGTCTTTACCATATCTGCCGGCGCCTTCGGGATCAACCTGCCTGTCTTTATCCTTGCTTCGCTGATCAGCCGTGCGCTACGTTTCTATCTTGTCGGGGGATTGTTGCGTATCTATGGTGATCGGGCACGTACCTTTATTGAGCGCTATTTCAATCTGCTGACCATGTTGGCCTTGTTGCTGGTTATCGTCGTTCTGGTTATTTGGAATTTTTACCCGCATAATTGAACAGGTTTGTCGGGGGAGAGCAGCAAGAGGGGCTATGGCAAAAATGAGACAATCAGGACGGCTAAGCAGGGCGATGATCAGCATGTTGATGCTGTTCTTTGTGTTGTTGCTGGTTGGTTGCCTCCGCCAGGGTGTTTATCACCAGGTTGAAGCCGGTCAGACCCTCTACCGCATCAGCAAAACGTACAAAATGGATGAAGCCTATCTCGCGCGAATCAATGGTATTCCTAATCCGACCCAACTGCGGATCGGCACGCGAATCTTTATCCCTGGTGCGACCAGCACTAAATATGTGCCGGCGACTGTCCCTCGTCATACTTCTGCCGGTAAAATCAAGCCGTCCGCAAAAACATCCCTAAAAACCAAGGCTCCAGTCCAGGTACAGGCCGTACGCAAATCTGCACCAAGAACAAAGCCAGCGGTAAAAACGGCAACCAGGCAAAAGACCTCCTACCCAAAAAACTCCAAGCTCAATGTCAAATTACGTTGGCCGCTGCGCGGCAAAATTTTGCACGCCTTTGGTCGCAGCGGAAAGGGCGGAGGGAAGGGCCTTGAGATTGCAGCTAAGGAGGGAACCAGGGTTAGTGCCGCTGCAGCCGGTAAGGTGATCTATAGCGGTGATGGCGTCCAGGGGTTTGGGCACCTTATGATCCTGCAGCATGAAAACGATGTCTTTACCGTCTACGGTTTTAACAGCCGCAATTATGTCAAGCAGGGTCAGTTTGTCAGCCAGGGTGAGCGGATTGCCAGCTCCGGGCGACCTCCGTCGGGCGGGAGTGGACGTTTGCATTTTGAGGTGCGGATTGGCAAGCGCGCGGTTGATCCTGTTTTGTACTTGCCATGATGAGCGTTAATCTTTAGACTGCCTTCTGTAGGGATTTCTAATGATGTTGGGTTTGTTATGCCATAACCTGCCAGGGGAGAGATGATGGACGAGTATCTATCCGATTATGATAATAGTGGTGAGTCGAAACCTGCGCCAGAGGAGAGTCTGGAAGGTCTCACTATTGTCGATTCGGCGCCGGCTAAAAAAACAGCTTCAAGCTCTAAAGCCAATGCGGCTGCGAATGAAGAGACCGAACATTCAGTGGATGCGATCAAGCTCTATCTGAAGGAGATCCAACGCGGTACTCTGCTGACAGCCCAGGATGAGCGCGAGCTGGCCGATCTGTTCGCTCAGGGCGTTATGGCGGCGCGTGATCGGATGATTGAATCCAATTTGCGTCTGGTGGTTAAGATTGCCAAGCGTTATATGAATCGTGGGCTGCCCTTTCTCGATCTGATTGAAGAAGGGAATATGGGCCTGATCAAGGCCGTAGAACGTTTCAAGGTTAGCAAGGGCTGTCGTTTTTCGACCTATGCGACCTGGTGGGTTCGCCAATCGATTGAGCGGGCTCTGGTTAATCAGAGTCGCACCATCCGCTTGCCGGTCCATGTCGCTGATGATATCAATAAATTGGTTAAGATCAGTCGTGAACTGGTACAACGCCTGAAGCGCGAACCAAGCCATGCTGAAATCGCTCATGCCATGGGCTGTGATGAAAAGTATGTTCGTCGAATGCAGGTGCTGGTTAAGAAGACCTTTTCGATTGAACACCCGATGGGTGAGAATAATGATTACAGCCTGATCGATACGATTGAGGATAAGTCGGCGGTTGACCCCGAGGCGATTATTCAGGACCTGGACCGTTTCAGTCAGTTACTTGAATGGATGGACGATTTATCCGAGACTGAACGGGAGATTCTCGCCTTGCGTTTTGGGCTCAACGATCGAGAACCCCAGACCCTGGATACGATCGGTCGCCAGTTCGGTGTGACTCGTGAGAGAATTCGCCAGATTGAAGCCAAGAGTCTGAGTAAATTACGCAAAGCCCTGGCCGATAAAATGGCTGGCCAGGCTGATGAGGACTGAAGTCACTTTTTTAATAATAGTTATCGGAGCAATGAAGTATGGACGA
>JAUXIR010000076.1 GCA_030620915.1 Geopsychrobacter sp.
CTGGCAAAACAAGACTGCAGCCTGACGCAGGGGAGAGGCTTCTGTTCCTGCCTTGCGATCACACAAGAGTGCTTTATCGATTCAGGGCTCCGCAGATCGAAGTACCGACGACACCTTCCGCAAACCGGTTGCCCAGAAAGGTGCAATCTGGCCTGTTTTTGATAGAGTGTAGGTTAAGAAATAAGTTTCTGAAACGCTTAGAAGAATAGGCCCTTGCCCAAGAGGACAGTCTTGTATAGGTCGCTGCGCTCGCGAATTCTTCTGCTGGTCGGATTTGCCGTTTTCATAACGGCCACCTCTATCTTCTTCTTTGCCCAGAGAGAGATGGAGATAGCCGTCACCAGCGCCGAGGAGCGGCATGGCCGTGACCTGCTTGACGCCGTCGAGCTGAGTGTCGAGACCGAATACGAGAGTCTTCTTTTCCACCGCGAGGCGACCCTCGAACGGCGCAAGGCAGAACTGAAAAACATCGTCACCCTGGCCATGACCCATCTCGACGAAGAGTATCAGCAATACCGAAAAGGCCGTCTCTCCCTCCGCGAGGCTCAGCAGCAGGCCATCCAGGCCATCAGCGGCCTGCGTTACGATGAGGGGGTCGGCTATCTCTGGATCAACGACATCGGGCAGCCCGTCCCGCGCATGATTATGCACCCGACCCTGCCCGAACTGGACGGCGAACTGCTTGATGATCCCTCCTTTAATACCTTTAATCCCACGTTGGGCTTTCAAAAGAACCTCTTTGTGGCCATGGTCGATCTCTGCCTGAAGAACGGCGAGGGTTTTGTGAACTATCTCTGGCCAAAACCGACCCGACAGGGGCTCTCCAAGGAGCAGCCGAAGATCTCCTATGTCAGGCTGTTCGACCAGTGGAACTGGATCCTCGGCACCGGCGTCTATATCGATGACATCGAGACTGAAACCCAGCGGCGGCTTGACGCCATCATTGACGAACTGAACAATATCTTCGCCAAGGTCAGGATCGCTGAAAGCGGTTATATGTTCGTGTTCAACGGCAAGCGGAAGATGCTGGTTCATCCCAACATCGTCGGTGCGGAGTTCGCCACCCTGAAGAATCCCGCAACCGGAGTACTCTTCTTCGACGAACTCGTGGAGATAGCGAAAAGTCCCGATCAGGCACTCGACTATGTGTGGGATAAGCCCGGTTTCGAAGGGCAATACAGATTCCCAAAGCGGGCCTTTGTGACCTACTTCGAGCCCCTTAACTGGTATATCGGCGTCTCCATGTATACCGACGAGCTGGCCCAACCCAGCAGGCAGTTGCGGGAGAGAATCTTCTACCTTGGACTCGCCTCCCTCTCCGTCGCGTTCTTGATCGCCATCACCCTGGCCAGAGGCATGAGCAGACCGCTCTGGAAACTGATGCAGGCCGCAAAAGAGATCGAGAAAAAGGGACTTGCGGCCGCCAATATCCCGATCAGCGGAACCACCGAGACTCAGGAGCTCGGCCATGTGCTCGAGCAGATGGTCGCATCCCTCAGGAAGGCCGAAGAGGAGCTCCGTGGCGCCAATTGGGAACTGGAAGAGTTCGTCAGTACCGTCTCCCACGACCTGCGCACCCCCCTGACCCCGATCATTGGGTTTGCCCAGTTTTTGCGGGAAGAGTACAAGAACCAACTCGATGAGCAGGCGCTCGACTGTCTGACGGAGATCGAGACCCAGGGGAACAAGATGATCAAGCACATGGAGGATCTTTTGACCCTGGCCAAGGTCGGCTACCTGGAAAGGCCTGAGGAACCGGTCGATACCAATGAAGTGGTGCGACAAGTCATCGTGGAGTTGGAGGAGAAGATCGCTGAATCTACCACCGACGTGAGCCTTCATCCTCTGCCCAGGGTTTCGGTCCCCGCACTGCTACTCTCCCAGGTCTTCTCCAACCTGATAAGCAATGCCATCCGCTATGCGGGACGACAGGGCAGCCCGATAGAAATCGGCGGCGAATACAAGGACAACAAAGTCAGGCTCTATGTTCTCGACCACGGCCCGGGAGTGCCCGAGGAGGAGCGTGAAGGAATCTTCCACGTCTTCTACCGCGGTTCAACCAGCAAAGGGGTCGAAGGCACGGGCCTCGGACTCGCCATCGTGCAGAAGGTGGCCCATACCTACGGGGGACGAGCCTGGGTTGATGAGACACCGGGTGGCGGCTGCACCTTCCGAGTCGAGTTTGAGGATGCTGGGTGCGGACATCCATAGTCAAAACGGTCACAAAAAGTTGTCCCGCAAGTCTCCAGAGTCATAATCAGATTCATACCAGGAAGGCCCCGGGAGCAACAACTCCACAGGGCCTTCTCTTGATCTTCTCTGAGCGATAAAGGGTCACACTAGCCAGTCGGCATAAAGCTCCGGGTTAAAGCCGATAATAAACGCATCGCCCACCCGATAGGTCGGGGCACGCAGATTACCACTGGGTCCCATGACCTGTTTCAGAATATCTGCTTTTTCAACGGAAACCCGTGCGAAACGCTGAACCTTCTTGCCTTTGGCCGCGGTTACGCTGCGCGCCGATTTCAGCATTTCCCAGGCGGCATTTTCATCGATCCGCACCTTACGTGCATCGACGACTTCCGCTATTGTTACCCTGTTCTCAAGAAACTATTGAGCATTTTTGCAGGACGTTCAGCCCTTGCGCAGGTACGCCCAGTCGATCTTCATTTTTGACCTCCCCTGTCTAGCGGCCTGTCGGTCTTGACAGGCCGCTAGGTTTGAGTTGGTTGTCACAAGATAGCATATCGATGACAAACCGGGTCAAGTGCAGGCCTACATGACAGGCATCTCCAGTTATGTCCAGATCAACATCACCCCAGTGACAAATTAACCGAAATCAGCAGCAGATCCTCTTTGCCGTTGTTCTCATAGCCATGCAACTCCCCGGCGTCTATCTGCAGGCAGATTCCGGGACCGACATCAATGCGCTGCTCCCCGAGCAGAACCACCCCCGCGCCGGACAGAAAGTGAAAAAGATGGCTGTACTTATCGCGATGCGGCGGGAAGAACCCGCCCGGCACAACCCGGGTCAAGACGATTTTGGTCGCGCCATCGCAGAGCAGTTTGCCACTCACCCCGCTGGTTAATTCCGGGCGTACCGCTTGCCAATCCAGTTCACTGGTATCGATCAGCTTACTCATGCGGGATTTCCCCGCCGTTTGAAAAATCCAGCTCAATCCGCGGGAACTCGCCGCGATCCTCGCGCAGACAGCGTTGCATGTCATCGATAAGTGGCGCAACCTCGATGCCGAGATAAATCCCATCGGCCAGCGAGAGCTTGGCGATTCCGGTTTCGGTCAGCATCTGCGCCCCGCGCGGCACAGCGGTAAAGCGTTTCAGCTGTGCCCCCGCTAACTGAATCAACCCCTGTATAATCTGCCCGGCCAGCGTCTCGCGTCCGGCGACCAACCAGACAGATTCCCAGGCCTCATGGGCTTCCCACCAGTAGCCATGATTGAACAGGTCGACACCGAACAGATAGGGGGCACAGGTGCGCCAATCGTCGGGCACAAAGTGGGGCAGGTAATCATCGTCCTGGCCATAGGAGTGTCCGGCCGGGTCGTTACGCGGATGAGGGATATCGGGCTGAAAGGGGAGATAGCGATAGGGCGGAAATGGATCTTGCGTGTATCGTGAAAGATCGGGCTTGGTGAAGAACGGCTCCATGCTGGTGCTCCGTGCTGTTACATCGATTTTATCCAGCTTAACAGAAAACCCTGAGCCACGCTTCTCTGCTAGAATAGGTTTTATCGAAGATCACCACTATCTGTAACCGACAGGATCGCCTTTGAAATACCCACCCCTGGCCAGCGACAGCAATCCACCCCCAAAACATTTTTCCGACATCTTCCGCTACAGCCGCCGCGCCCTGGAACTGGTCTGGTCGACCAGTCGACGCCTGGCGCTGATCTTCGCCCTACTGACCCTGGTCGCCGGGATTCTGCCTGCGGCCGTCGCCTGGATTGGGCAATTGATCGTCGATGGCGTGGTGACGGCGATGGGCCAGCACCAGCAGACCGGCAGCGCCGATACCAGTTTCGTCATATTCTTCGTCGCCTGTGAGGCGGGTGTCGTTGCGCTGATCGCCGGTTCACAGCGCGGCATCTCGACCTGCCAGGCGCTGTTACGCGCGCTGATGGGCCAGCGGATCAATCTGATGATCCTCGAAAAAGCGTTGACCCTGAAGCTGGCCCATTTCGAGGATTCGGAATTCTACGACAAGCTGACCCGCGCCCGGCGCGAGGCCTCGACCCGCCCCCTGAGCCTGGTGACGCGGACCTTCGGTCTGGTCCAGAATGGCATCTCGCTGATCAGTTACGCAGTGCTGCTGGTCCAGTTTTCGCCCTGGACGGTGCTGATCCTGATCGCCGGCGGGATTCCGGAATTCCTCGCCGAAGCCAAGTTCTCCGGCGACAAGTTCCGCCTGTTCCGCTGGCGCTCACCCGAGACGCGGATGCAGATGTATCTGGAGACGGTATTGGCGCGCGAGGATTACGCCAAAGAGGTCAAGCTGTTCCAGCTCGGCCCGAAACTGCTGCAACGCTATCGGGCGATCTTCGACAAACTCTTCACCGAGGATCGCATGCTGACCCTGCGCCGCGACAGCTGGGGCTTTGCCCTCGGACTGATCGGCACCAGCGCTTTCTACGGCGCCTACGCCTGGATCGCGCTCTCAGCCATTCAGGGGGCAATCAGCCTCGGCCAGATGACCATGTACCTGCTGCTGTTCAAGCAGGGACAATCGGCGGTTTCGGCCAGCCTCTCGGCGATCAGCGGCATGTATGAGGACAACCTCTACCTCTCCAACCTCTACGAGTATCTGGAACAGCCGGTGCCCGAGCAGCAGGGCCAGTTGCAGCGGGGGCCGCAAGCGGGAGACGGGGTGCGTTTCGAGAATGTCAGCTTCTCTTATCCCGGCAGTGAGGAGGCCGCCCTGCAGGGGATCAACCTGCATCTCAAACCGGGCGACAGTCTGGCGTTGGTCGGCGAAAACGGCTCGGGCAAGACCACCCTGATCAAGCTGTTGACCCGTCTCTACCGGCCCGACTCGGGGCGCATCCTGCTCGACGGTCTCGATCTGCAGCAATGGCAGGCAGACGCTTTGCGAGCGCGGACCGGGGTGATCTTCCAGGATTTTGGCCGCTATCAGTTTCTGGTTGGGGAGAATATCGGTGCCGGAGACATGACCCATTTCGAGGACCGGCAGCGCTGGCAACAGGCGGCCGAGATGGGGATGGCCGAGCCGTTTATCGACAAGCTGCCGCAGAAGTACGACACCCAGCTGGGCAAATGGTTCAAGGGCGGCCGCGAGCTCTCCGGCGGCCAATGGCAGAAGATTGCCCTGGCGCGGGCCTTCATGCGCACCCAGGCCGATATTCTGGTGCTCGACGAGCCGACCGCAACCATGGATGCCGCCGCCGAGGCGACCATCTTCGAGCACTTCCGCGAGCTGAGTCGCGGCAAGATGACGATCCTGATCTCGCACCGTTTCTCCACCGTACGTATGGCCAACCATATCCTGGTCATCGACAAGGGGCGGATCGTCGAGCGTGGCAGTCACGAGCAGTTGATGGAATTGGGCGGCCAGTACGCCTATCTCTTCTCACTGCAGGCCGAGGGTTACCGATGAAATTCTCCAACGAACTCTTGAAGACCCTGCCGGTCCTACTCGGCAGCCTACTGCTGCCCTCGCCGGTCTGCGCGGCGCTGGAGCACATGTTCCTCTATTTTCCAGATGCGGCAATGGTCATGACCCCTGCCAGCATGGGTCTGGAATTTGAGGATGTCAGCTTCCGCGCCAGCGACGGCACCCGCTTGCACGGCTGGTATCTACCGGGCGAAAAAGGCCAGCCGCTGGTGCTCTTCTGCCACGGCAACGCCGGCAACATCTCCCACCGGGTAGACAACCTGCGCCTGCTGCGCAAACTGGGGCTTGCGGTCTTTATCTTCGATTATCGCGGCTACGGCCAGAGCGAGGGCAGGGCGACTGAAACGGGGACCTACGACGACATGCGCGGGGCGCTGAACTGGCTGCAGGAAAAAGGCTGGACACCGGAAAAAATGATATACTTCGGCCGCTCACTCGGTGCCGGGGTTGCCTTGCAGTTGGCGCTGGAATCTCCCCCGGCCGGGCTGGTGCTGGAATCGCCCTTCACCTCGATCGAGGCGATCGGCAAACACCACTATCCGTTGCTCTGGATGTTGGCCGGCTGGGCGTTGGATGCCCGTTACGCCAACATCGCCAAGATCGACCAACTCAAAGCCCCACTCCTGATCTTCCACGGCGAGCAAGACAAAATCATCCCCCAACAGATGGGCAGAGAACTGTTCGAGCGGGCGCCGCAGCCGAAGCAGTTCTATGCCATCCCGCAGGCCGGGCATAACGACAGCTACGATGCTGGTGGTGAAAAATACTGGCAAAAATGGCGGGATTTTGTGCAAAAAATTGCCATATAATTCAGCGGTCGTGAACCCGATTTTACGCTTTGGTGCTATCCGCCGAAGCTGGATAGCACAATTTACAAGATCAGTTCTTCATGGTAGATTGGTCCTGTTTAATGTGGCTGGCCATGAAAAAAATATCTCCTGTTTATTGTGAAAATCCTAAGATAGCAATGCGCTGCATGATTCGGAGTTGCTGATGAAGAACATAAAAATCGTTGAGATTCTGGTATTTATTGCCTGCCTTTCGGTCCTCGCCTTGCCGGTATTGAATGTCCTGATCGTCGAACCGACCTTCACGAAATTCCTCAAACGCGGCGCAGAAAAAGAACTGGTCAGGGCTGCGTCCAAAATGACAGCCCTGATTGGGTCCCAAGAGGATCTTGCCGCCACCACCAGCTTCTCGAAAAATTTCCAGCATAAAATCGAGGAGCATCAAGCACTCCTGAATTTGACCAAGA
>JAUXIR010000161.1 GCA_030620915.1 Geopsychrobacter sp.
ATCCCCCAGACCCATAATTTTCTGGGAGTCCTGTGATGCTCTACATGCCAGAGATGACCATGGATGAGTTTACCGCCGGGTTGCAGAAAACCCGCAGCGTGCTGATCCCCTTCGGTTCGACCGAGGAGCATGGTTCCCATCTGCCGCTCGATACCGATACCCTGCATGCCATCGAAGTCGGCAAGAAGCTCAGCCGGAAGCGCGCGATCTTTGTTGCCGCTCCCATCCACTACGGGGTCTGCCGCTCCAGTTCGGAACATCCCGGCACGGTGTCGATCCGCACCGAAACCCTGAAAAGCCTGATCATCGATATTGTGACTTCGCTCTATCAAAAAGGCTTGCGCAAGTTCGTGCTGCTCAGCGGTCATGCCGGTGGAACGCACATGGCAACCCTGACCGATGCGGGTGAATTTCTGCTGAATCAGTTTGCCGATCTGCGCATAGCGGTGCTGACCGAGTATATGCTGGCCGCCAGAGAGGGGCGTCATTTGATTGAAACCGAGGGGGATTCTCACGCCGGTGAGATTGAAACCTCACGCATCCTGCATTCTCACCCGCATCTGGTCAAGGGGCGGGCGCCGCGTGAATTCCCTGATTTCCCGCTGGGGATTCTGGTTAGAAATAAACAGAAATATTGGCCGGGAGGCGTCTGGGGCGACCCGACAAAGGCCAGTGCCGACAAAGGCGCGGCGCTGGAAGGGTTGGTGGTTAATGCCCTCGAACGGCTGGTGGATCAACTGGAGCAGTTCGAGGAATAGGGGAGTCAGGCGAATTTCTTGCGTAACTCCTCGACAACCTCTGGCGGTACGAATTTGCCGATATCGCCGTTGTGCGAAGCGACCTCTTTAACGATCGAAGAACTTAAGTAGGCATTCTGGGTTGAAGTCATCATAAACAGGGTTTCGACCTGCTGACTGATCGAGCGGTTCATCTGCGCCAGCTGGAACTCATATTCAAAGTCGGAAACAGCCCTCAAGCCGCGTAATATGACATTGGCTTCGCGCTTCACGACATAATCGACCAACAATCCATCGAAGGTATCCACCTCAAGCTGCGGATTGTCCTCGACCAGCCGACCGATCAGTTCGACCCGTTCCTGGACGCTGAACAGGCTGTTCTTCTCTGAATTGCGCGCGACAGCGATGATCACCCGATCGAAGATTTCAAGACCACGCTGGATGATATCCATGTGGCCGTTGGTGATCGGATCGAAGGAGCCGGGGTAGATAGCGATACGTCTTTTCATGCTGGCCTCACAGTTTGGTCACCATTGCTGGTACGGTTGCAGATCAGGTGGACCTTCGAGCGACCGTAGGTCCGTGTTTCGATCAGTTCGAGTGATTCGGGCAGTTCAAATTGCTCATCAACCGCCGATTCGGCAGAGATTATTCCATTTTGTTGCAAGAGTTGCAAGGATGCAATCTGCTTGAGGATGGGCGAGATAAGTCCTTGATTGTAGGGCGGGTCCATGAAAATCAGTTCGAAGGGTCCCTTGCGTGCGGCCAGGGGTAAAGCAGCCAGTGCGGGTTGTTTCAGCAGCTCGGCGCGACTTGCCATTTTGCAACGGGCTATATTGTCGCTGAGCAGCTTGGCCGCCTGGGGTGATGAGTCGACCAATAGCGCGCTTTGCGCGCCGCGACTTATGGCTTCGAGGCTCATGGCCCCACTGCCGGCAAACAGCTCCAGCACCCGCATATTCTGCAGACTGCCGAAACGACTGATCAGGATGCTGAAGATGGCTTCCCGCGCCCGATCGGAGGTCGGTCTGATGCCGCTGTCGGCGAATTCAGCGAGTTTACGTCCGCGGGCACTACCACTGATAATTCTCATCGTTATTCCTACTATCCCTAATGTGCCTTATTGTGTCACAACCAGCGTTTATCATGGCAGTATGCAGCTTGTTGCGGCAAAATAGAAATCCATTATCTGATTTCACCAAAGATTGGACCAAGGATATGCGTCAACCCGAACTTGCCAGCTATGCCGCCCGCAGCGAAGAGAGTCGCGGACGGATCTATGCCGAACCCTACAAGGACAAACGGCTCGCCTTTGAACGTGATCGCGACCGGATTATCCACTGTGCCGCCTTTCGGCGCCTGGAATACAAGACCCAGGTCTTCGTCAACCACGAAGGCGACTACTACCGCACTCGGCTGACCCATTCACTCGAGGTGGCCCAGATCGCACGTGGCATCGCTCGTGCGCTGCACCTGAATCAGGATCTGGTAGAAGCCCTCTCCCTGGCTCACGATCTGGGGCATACCCCCTTCGGGCATACCGGCGAACAGGTCTTGAATCGTCTGATGCAGGGCCACGGCGGCTTTGAACATAACCGTCAGTCACTGCGCATAGTCGACCTGCTTGAGGAACGCTACCCCGAATTCAATGGTTTGAATCTAAGTTGGGAAGTCAGGGAGGGGATCATCAAGCACACCTCCGATTACGATCAGGCCGGTTCTGAGGCCATGACCGATTTTGAGCCGCAACAACGCGCCACCCTCGAGGCCCAGATCATCGATCTGGCCGACGAAATCGCCTACAACAACCACGACATCGATGATGGCCTGAAGGCGGGTTATATCAGCCTTAAGGCGCTTTCGCAGGTCGAACTCTGGCAGGGAACTTTCCGTAGAATCGGCGAGAAATACCCGCTGATAGACGAAAAACGTCAGATTTTGCAGACCATCAGTTATCTGATTCGAGATCTGATTCAGGATCTGGTCGATACGACCGGCAGCAATATCGCGGCAGCCGCTATCGAATCCCTTGCCGACCTGCGCAACCAACCCCTGAACCTGGCGGCCTTCAGTACCGAGATGCGCGAGCAAAATCGGGAATTGAAGAAATTCCTCTATAAAAATCTCTACCGGCATCACAAGGTCGAACTGATGCGGGTCAAGGCCGAGCGCTTCTTGACCCTGCTGTTCGAAAACTACACCAGAAATCCGACTCTGCTGCCTCAGGAGTATCTGACCCGTTTCGACGAGCATGGTACTGAGCGGGTCATCTGTGACTATATCGCCAGCATGACCGACCGTTATGCTCAGGATGAATATAAACGGCTCTACGAACCCTTTGAGCGCGCCTGATCGTTTTGGCCAGGGAGTCAGTCTGCCTGGCTTGTCGGCAGCTTAATCGTCGGCTCTTGGGCCGGGCGATAAAGCAAAAAGGTGTGTCCCAGAATTTGAGCAACCGCTGATTCCGTCTGCTCCGACAGTTCGGCCGCAACCGATTTGCGATCGGTCAGGCAGCCTTCCTGCAGTTTGATCTTGATCAACTCATGCAGCTCCAAGGCTTCATCGGTGGCCTTGATCACTTTCTGATTCACCTCGTCTTTACCGACCATGATCACCGGCTTCAGGTGATGACCCAATCCGCGTAAAAAACGTTTCTGCTTGCCAGTTATTTCCATTTTTATCTCCTGCATCCAAGTGAGCTCAGATGCTCTTTAGTCGAAATTGATTTTATCTGAATTCGCAGGCCCTTTAGGTAGTGCCCGATTCAGGGGAAGTCTTTATAGAACATAACCGGCCAGCCAGTAAAGGGCCATGCCGAGTAAAACCGTCCCGCCCAGGCTTTTGGTCTTCAAGGCGAAGGCCAGAGTCGGGATCGCGACCAGAAATTCGGGTTTGCCGAGTTGCAATGTACGGCCGGCATTTTCACAGAAGAGCAGGGGCGCAAGCAGGGCACTCAAGATCGAAACCGGAATCAGCGCCAGCCAGTCGACCAGCCACTGCGGCAGTTTCTTATGGGCCAGGTAGAGCAACGGCAAGGTCCGCGGCAGATAGGTCACCGCACCCATCCCGCAGAAGAGCAGGAGATAGTCGTTGAAATTCAACCCTTCCTCCTTCTGCGTTGCAGCAGGTAACCCAGGGTTGCTGCCGAAATCGAGGCTCCGACAATATAGGAATCGCCGGGGAGCAGTAGATACCAGGCCACCGAAATCGCCGCCGCCAGCACGCCAGTCAGAATATATATCCGCCCCTGCAGTTGAAAAACCAACAGACAGATGAACATCCCGGTCAGGGCATAGTCGATGCCGAAGGCCCCCGGCGGGACAAACTGGCCAAGCAGGGCACCGGTGACCGTTGCAAGGATCCAGACCGCGTTGGCCAGATGATTGGTCGCCAGGGCGCTCCAGCGATCCCATGAGCCGCTGCGAAAGCGGGTCATGTTGACCGCAAAGCTTTCGTCGGTAATCCCGTAGGCGAAGAGGGCGAGGAAACTGCGACTGATCCCGGCGAGATAAACCGCAAGGGCCGAGCTCATCAGGGTATGTCGCAGGTTGACGACAAAGGTCGTGAAAATGATTGCCGCTATCGAAGATTCGGCCGCGAGCATCGCCACACAAATAAACTGGGCACTGCCGGCAAACACCAAGATCGACATCATCGCGACGGCCCACCAGGGGATTCCGGCTTTTTGCGCCAACACGCCCAGGGCCAGGCCGATCGGAAAATAACCGATACAGATCGGCCAGGCGGCGCTGGCGCCCTGCTGAAGTGGATTGACTATGTTTTTAGTTGCCTCTTTCATCGAAGCTCAGCATATGGATTTGCAGGCAAAAGACAAGGATAAAAGCCGCGTAATAACATAAGAGTTATGGCGATTGCTGAAAAGAGGGTTTGCCGGTCATAGCCTTTGATTGACAGGGCTTTGCCCATGCTGTAGAAGGGAGTAACCGCCAATTATGTGTCGCATCATCAGCGAGTCTAAGGGGACATGGCATTGTCGGTGCCAATTCTGCTGAAAGTGAATTCCTGCTATTTTATTCCTAAAAGGAGATAAACGATGCCGGACCAAAATATCAAAATTGGAGAAAAAGCCAGGAGCCTGAGGAGCAAGAAGGGGATGTCGATCGAAGATGTTTCCAAGCTATCCGGGATATCCGCATCAGTCATTGCCGGGATTGAAGATCATACCGTCTCTCCACCTTTGGGAAATATTGTCAGCCTGGCAAAAGCCTTACAGGTTGCAGTCGGAGATATTCTTGGCGATAGCGCTGATTCCTCGTTTTGCATCGTCAGGAGTGACGACAGGGATGCCGTGTCCCGTTTCAGCTCAGCCGGCAAGTCTGGTGGCTACAGCTATGAGTCCCTCGGCCACCAGAAGCAAAACCGA
>JAUXIR010000199.1 GCA_030620915.1 Geopsychrobacter sp.
AGGCACGAACCACTGAGGAGTGGCTTTTGTCCCCTGTCGATGTGCATCTGTGGAAATTATACTCGCCATTAGCGTTAAGGTTTGTTGAATGAAGCGATTGAAAAGTACCGCTAGCTTGCGGACCAGTGGAAATGCTGTAAGTTATTTATATAGAAAAGTATTTCTGCGGAAAGGGGGTACATATGGATACTTCCAAGTACCGGAATAGGATCAATGTGGTTTATGCCGACGGGGTCCCTGATCGGATCAGTCCGTCTCTGCTTGATAGCCTGATTGCTGCAAAACGGATCGATCAGTTTGAGCGCTCTGACGGCTGGGCCGAGATTGGGATCGACGTGCTCCGTGGTATGGGCGGGCCGAGTTATGATGGCAGCGACAGGCGTTTAAACTGAAACAGCTCCTTAAATAGAATGTCATCTCTAGTTCGAGCGGTTTGAGTAGTAGGTGCAAATAACGGGCGACCCGATGGTTGTCCGTTTTTTATTGCCAACCAGCAAGGGAAAAGAGTAAATCATTTAATAGACACCCGGATGCCCTCCAGCGAGACAACCCTGATGACCGATATTCTGCTGATCCAGCCACCGGCACTCAAACCGGCGGAGCCGCCACTTGCTCTGGCGGTGCTGCTCGCACACTTAAAAGGGCAGGGGCTGACGGCCGCGGCGATCGACGCCAACCTTGACGCCTACCTCTACCTGTTGGACGGTGAGCGCCTGGCGGAGCGGGCCGGAACCGAGATCGATACCAGCCTGCAGCGGGCCCTGAAACATCGCGCCGCCTCGCTCAAGCTGTTGCGCTCGCCCGCGGCGGGGCAGAACTTTGCGCGTTACAACACGGCGGTGCGCTATCTTAATCGCCTGCTGGTTTTGTGGAATAGTTTGGATGGCGGAGAACGTTTGACCCTGGGTGATTACCAGCATCCAGCCCTTTCCCCTTTTGCCCCTCAAGATCTTGCGCGGGTCGCTGAAGGGGAAGTTTGCACGCTGTTCGCAGATTATTTCAGCAACGAACTGTTGCCGCAAATAGTCGTAGCGCGCCCGCGTATCATCGCCATCTCGATCAACTATCTCCACCAGGCGCTCCCCGCTTTTGAATTGGCCGGTCTGTTGCGTCGGGAGCTGCCCGATACGCTGCTGGTTGCCGGTGGCGGCCTGGTGACCTCCTGGCAAGAACCCTTGCGTAAGCTTGACCTGCGCTTGCCCCCCTTCGATCGACTGATCTTCGGTCCCGGTGAAACGCCACTGGCCGCGCTGGCCAAAGGGGAGGCCGTTGATATCGATGGAGCCTACGGTCTGGCCGATGCGACCAGCATTGGTTTCGTACCTGACTTCGGCTTCGCCAGGCTGTCTGACTATTTTTCACCGCAGCCGGTGCTACCGCTGAGTGCTTCGCGTGGCTGCTATTGGCAGCGCTGCCTCTTCTGTCCCGAGGCGGCGGCACCGGTTCATCCCTATACCGCGACTCGTCCGGCCGAACTGCCTGAGCTGATGCGCCAGCTGGCCGATAGCTACGCTATCCGCCATATTCAACTGACCGATAATGCGGTGCCGGTCAACATGCTGAGGGTGCTGGCCGAACGCGGAGATGAGCTGTCTGATCTCAACTGGTTCGGCTTCGTGCGCTTCGAGGCCGTGCTTGAGGATGCTGATTTTGTCGCCCGCTTGGCGAAGAGCGGCTGTCGTATGTTGCAACTGGGGCTGGAGAGTGGTTCACAGGCTGTGCTCGACCGGCTCGGCAAGGGGGTGCGGCTTAAGGCGGCGGCGAGAATTTTGGAAAACCTCGCTGCCGCCGGAATCGCCAGCTTCGTTTACATTATGCTCGGCACTCCCGGTGAAACCGAGGCCGATGCCGACCAGACCCTGGCTTTTCTTGAAACCCATGCGAGCAAGATAGGTTTTCTCAATCTTTCGATCATGAATCTGCCGCGAGCCTCGGGCCTGCTCGATAACCCGGAACGCTACGGGATTACCTCTGCCGCCCCGATTGAGGAGGCCAACCCGCTCGGCCTCTATCAGAAATTCAGCACAGATGGTGACTGGGATCGTGTCGCCGCCCGTCGGTTTCTGGACCGACGCCTGCTCGGCTCAGCGGTGATCCGCAGCATTGTCAAGCGTACTCCGCCGCTCTTCACCTCGAATCATGCGGTCTTCTTTAACGGTTCTTGTTTTTGAACCAGTCGACTGGGTAAATTGATCCTATGACCTGTCTCCAACGCTACAAGTGGCTCCTGATTCCCCTGGCGGGTGCGGCGATCCTGTGCCTGGCCCTAGGCATCCGCCAGACCTTCGGCCTGTTCCTGCCGGTGATGACCGCCGATCTGGGAATTACGCGCGAGGCCTTCGCCCTGGCGATTGCCTACCAGAACCTGCTCTGGGGCTTTACCCAACCGCTGATCGGCATGGTCGCGGACCGTTTCGGGGCGGGACGGGTGATCGCTCTGGGTTGTCTCTTCGACATCGCCGGATGGATCGTGATGAGTCAGGCGCAAGGAGTTGTGGCGCTCAATCTCGGTGCCGGGTTGCTCGTCGGTCTGGGGATGAGCGCGACCGGCTTTGCCGTGGTGCTCGGTGCGGTCGGCCGCATGGTGTCGGATCAGCGGCGCAATGTTGCTCTGGCCTTGGCCAGTGCCGGCGGTTCCTTCGGCCAGTTCATCATGATCCCGCTCAGCCAAGGGCTCTTGAGCAGTTACGGCTGGCAGGGCACCTTCATTCTGTTCGCTCTTCTCGCCCTGTTGATGGCCCCCCTGGCGATCCTGGTCCGTAATCGGGGTGGTGCCGACGCCGCAGTGCCGGTCGAGTCTCTGGCCGCTTCCCCTCTGGCGGCGCTGCGTGAGGCCTTCTCTCATCGCGGCTATAAAATGCTCACCGCTGGATTCTTTGTCTGCGGCTTCCATGTGGTCTTCATCGCCGTACACCTGCCGGCCTACCTGAATGATCTCGGCTTTTCATCCAAGCTGGGTGCGACCGCCCTGACTCTGATTGGATTGACCAACATCATCGGCACCTACACCTGGGGACACATGGGCGGCCTGTTTCGCAGGAAGCGGGCACTGTCGTTGCTCGACGGCCTGCGCAGTCTGATATTGCTCGGCATCATCCTGTTGCCCAAGAGCGAGCTGACGGTGATCGCCTTTGCGGTCTGCATGGGGGCAACCTGGCTTGGCACCGTCCCCCTGACCAGCGGTCTGGTGGCGCAGCTTTTCGGCACGCGTTATTTAAGTACCCTGTTCGGGGTGGTTTTCCTCGGTCATCAACTCGGGGCATTCCTCGGGGCCTGGCTAGGCGGCTGGGCCTTCGATCATACCGGGTCTTATGATGCGGTCTGGATCTTAGCTTGTGCTTTGAGTGTCTTTGCCACGCTGATCCATCTGAAGATCGACGATCAGCCTGAGCCGGTAGTTCAACCGGTGGTCGAACCCAGCTGATTAGGTAGTGACCTGAGCGGGCCACTGGCAGGCATGAAAAAGGGACACTCCGCAAGAGGTGTCCCTAAAAGTTACAGCATGTCAGCGGACCTCACATCGGTGGACTGCCTTCTTTGAAGTGAGTGCTGATCTTTTTGCGGAAATCGGTGGTGTTGGCAAGACCGTGAACATTGATCGCATGCTTGATCACGACTTCCATCAGTTCGTCATCGCTGTTAGCGACAAGGGTTGCTGAACAGTGGATGTCTCCCGACAGTTCTCGACAATCGACATATTTTTGTCCCATGAGCCTTCTCCTTCCCCGGCAGCTGCCGTTTAAAAACCAACGTTCTTCGGGACAACAGGGTTCAGGTTTGCGTCAGTCGCTACCTGCTGAAACTATTTTACCGCGTTGTGAGTTGTTTTGCATGGGAACAGGCTGATTCAGCGTGTTTTTTCTTCCAGTTCAGCAATTCTCTCCTTGAGTTGTTTCTCATTCTGTCGTTGGGCGGTCATGTCGCGCATGATCGCCGCGATCCCTTCGACCCCTCCTTGATCGTTCTTGAGCATGGCGATGCTGAAGTCGATCGACAGGCGCTGGCCGTCGCGATGGGTTGAAGGGACCGAAAGCAGATCGCTGCCGTATTGCGATATCCCGCTTTCCATGACCTTGAAGTAACCATCCCAGTGCCGTCCGCGCAGCTTTTCGGGAATGATCAGATCGAGGGATTGACCGATCGCTTCGTCGGCAGAGTAACCGAAGATTCTGGTCGCTCCGTTGTTCCAGTGTTGGATCAGACCTTTGCTGTCGACGTAGAGGATAGCGTCTGGAATATTTGCGATGATCTGTTGGCTTAGTCTTTCAGGGAACATAAGATCTCCTTGGAAAGGGGCAGAAACCGCAGGCTTCTGCCCCTTTATTGATAGCGATTCTTCTGGCATTTAAGGGTTTTGAATATAGGC
>JAUXIR010000204.1 GCA_030620915.1 Geopsychrobacter sp.
CGGTATCGCGTCTTTGCCCAATTCGAGCAAGAGCGCATAAACACGATCATTGGTCAGCCCGCCTTTTTCACCCAGCAGGCCAACCAGTTGCTGCTGTGCGCCGGCATCGCCGCTACGCGCCGCTGCTGCCAGCTCGTCCAGCGCAATCGGCTCGCTGGTTTGCTGGCAACCGATAAACAGCAGGCACAGAATCGGGATCAGCAGCCTTACCATATCTTTGTCACCCGGATCTTGACCTCATTGAGGATTTCATCTTTACGGATCACCACCGCCGAGGGTTCGATGGTGCCCTGATCGTAGCGGCCATAGAGGTCTCCCAGCTTGGGTGGCCCGCCGAAATTATCCCGCGCGCCGATGTAGTAGGTTCCCCCTTCCGGCAGCAGCATCCGATAGCGACCATCGGGACCGGTCTTCTCCGAAACATACTTGGGGCGCTCCGACATCTGCACATGATCGTAGACCTGAATCCGGATACCTTCGGCCGGATTGCCATCGGCGTCGGTAATCCGGCCGCTGAATCCGGTCAGGGTATTCTCGTCCTGTTTGGTCAGCCGTCGATTATCGCCAACCTTGATCGGCGCACTGATGGTCAACTGGGCCATACCGTCTTTGACCAGCAGCGGGATAAACTCGCTGCGGTTATCTCCCGCAACCACGGGACCGACGGTTGCGCCATCGGCCCGCTTGCGGACTACGCTGACATATTCGCCTGCGGCCAGAGAGATCGAAAAATGGCCATTGCGATCGGTCTCCTCGGATACCGCAAAGGCAGGACCGTAGAGGTCCATCCCTTTCTTGTAGATATAGAGCGAGGCCTTCTCAAGCGGCGCGGTGACCTGCCCCTGGACCTCAACCAACCCCTTTTTCGCCGGTCCGGCAGACCCGAACTGCTCACCACAACCGAACAGGGTCGAAAATGCCAACAATAGCAACAGAACATTCAATCCAATCTTCATCTTCATCCTCACTTCACCGGAGCGGTATCGGCGTCAGGCAGCAACAACAGGGTTTGTGAAACCGTCGAAGCATAATGTTCATACAGGGAGTTGTCCATGAGCGAAACACCGAAACTGATCGCAGCAGCCTCGCCCGGAGAAAAATGCGCATCGCGCGGCGAGCCTGTTTTCAGCGCGCGGCGTAAAATCACGGTCCAGCGCCCATCGCGCCAGGAGGATCGTGCCACAACATCGGCTCGATCACCGACCGGGCGATCGGTCAGGTAGCCGGGCGCCCGCGAAAAGATTGTCAGAATTTGAGCGTCAACCACATTTCCATCGAAATCGTAGACTGGACGGTCCCCCTCGGCGAACAGATCGGCCGTCTCATCTGATCGTGTCCGGCGCAAGGAGTTGGGATGGAAGAGCTCACCCGACAGATCGCCATGGATGCCATTCCGGTCAATGTAACGGTCATCGGCGAAGGCCAGGCGCCCGGTGCGACCGGCCTTCCAGTTCCATAAATCGAGCAGTGGCCCCGGCTTCGACAGCTTCATGCGATTATGACCACGAAAACTCTGGCCACTCACACCAAAATCGTCGAGGTGGCAGGCGTAAGCGCAGGTAAAGTCAGGGTATTTTCGTTCAATATCCCAAATAATCCCGAAACCATCCTCAAGCTCACCGCGACTGCGCCACTTCTCGCCATCATAGTCCCAGCCACGCATATCATCATTCTTAGTCGGATCGGCCCAGGTCAAGCGCAGATAGAGATCTTTATCGGTATAGAACGCCCGCAGGTCGATCGCAATAGGCTCCGGCAGACTGGAGCCATGATGACAGCTGGCCGTCGAGGTATGCACGGTATCCTTGTCGATCTCAGGCAGTGGATCGACCTTATTCAGGCGTCCGCCCTTGACCGTCACGGTTTTCGGCAGGGCGGCATTCCAATCATGCCTGTCCGGCTCATGATCCAGCTTAACCGCGTAGAGGCGGTCCGGATCCATGTCGGTACAGGCACAGAGCAGCAGCAGGGAGATAAGAGACAACAGCCGAATAGTCAGCAAGGGGTTCGATCCTGTCATTTCTGAGGTTCTAATCGACAAAAAGCAAGTAAGGATTGAGCAAGGAATGTACCATTGTTGACGATGATTACAGTTGCGTTATGAAGCGGATAAAACCGTTCCCTGCAGAGCCGATCGGTCGAAGCATGACAGAAACCCGTCATTCATTGCGTTCGATCAGTCCGTATTTCTCCATTTTATAACGCAAGGTGGTCCGTGCGATGCCCAAAGATTCCGCCGCACGGGTCTGGGATGCCCCCTCCCGGCGCAGGGTCTGGATGATCAACTGGCGCTCGAGATCGTCGAGGATATCGGTCAGGTTACTGCCTGATTGCGGCAGGGTCAGACAGATTTCGTTGCCGCCACGTACCTCTTGAGGCAGATCATTGGGGGTAATGATCTCACTGCGACTGAGGACGACGGCCCGCTCCATGGCATTCTGCAATTCCCGGACATTGCCGGGCCATTCATGGGCGATCAATGCGGTCATCGCCTTGGGCGAGATCTCGGTGATCTTCTTGCCGGTTTCTGCATTGTATTTCGCAAGAAAATGCCGCACCAGCGGTTCAATATCCTCACGCCGATCACGTAAGGGGGGCATGGTCAGATGAACCACATTGAGACGATAGTAGAGATCTTCGCGAAAACGCCCGGCCTGAACCTCGGCCGCCAGATCCTTGTTGGTTGCCGCCACCAACCGCACATCGGTTTTTATGGTCCTGGTTCCGCCGACCCTTTCGAATTCATGTTCCTGAATGACCCGCAGCAGCTTAACCTGGGCAGAGGGACTCATCTCACCGACCTCATCGATAAAGAGCGTCCCCTGATCAGCCAGCTCGAAACGCCCCTTCTTGGTACTGATCGCCCCGGAAAAGGCGCCTTTTTCATGGCCGAAGAGTTCACTCTCAATCACACCCTCAGAGAAGACGGCACAGTTCAGCACGATAAAGGGCTTATCTTTGCGCGGTGAATTATAATGGACCGAGCGCGCAATCAACTCTTTGCCGGTGCCGCTCTCACCGGTGACCAGCACGCTGGCATTGCTGACGGCGACCGATGAGGCCATTTCAAAAACGTCGGCCATGATCTGCGAGGAACCGATGATGCCGGAGAAACGATATTTCTGTTCAAGCTCCTGATGCAGGTAGAGATTTTCAGCCAGCAGGCGCTCGCGCTCGAAGGCCTTGGCGACAGTCAGCGATATCTCATCGGTTTCAAAGGGCTTGGTGATATAGTCATAGGCCCCGGCACGCAAGGCCTCGACCGCACTCTCGACCGTGCCGTATGCGGTGACGACAATGATCGGCAGCGAGGGGTCGAAGGCCTTGATCTCACGCAGCAGTTCAAGGCCGTTCATCCCCGGCATCTGAATGTCGGTCAAGACCATGTCAAAGCTGTCGGAGTTGATCAGCTGCAGGGCTTCCTTGGCGGAACCTACCGTCAGCGTCTCGTAGCCCTGGCGGTCCAGAATCCGGGCCAGCAGCCTCTGCATCCCGGCTTCATCATCGACTATCAGTATTTTTTCGGAAGACATAGCAACCCTGCCAATTCAAGAAATATCCGTGTAATTCTCAACGATTCGAAGTGATCAGCATAGCCGAATCGGAGCGGAGTAACAAGCGGGGAAAATGAAAACTGCCTCAGAAAGGCTTGACCGACTCCAAAGTGTAGACCCGATTCTTGCTTTGATGTTTCGCCTGATACATCAGTTGATCGGCTACCCTCAGCAGGGCTTCACCATCTTCAGCGTCATGCGGCAAAGAGGCCACACCAACGCTGATCGTAACACCGAGGGGATGATCGACACCATGGCAGGCAATCCGCATCGATGCAACCGCTTCGCGCGCCCGTTCCGCTGCGATGATTGCATCGGCAGGACCAGACAGGGGCAGGATCACCACAAACTCTTCGCCGCCGTAGCGAAAAACCAGATCGGCCTCGCGAAAAACGTCGTGAAATAATTCAGCGATCCTGATCAATATTTTGTCCCCGCTGGGGTGCCCATAACGATCATTGAACAGTTTGAAATTATCGATGTCGATCATGACCAGCGAAAGTTCAGAGCTGTAGCGCTACGAGCGGGTCACCTCCTGGCCGAGTATCCGCTTGAATTGACGGTGATTGAACAGGCCGGTCAAGCCATCGGTACAGGCCAGACGAAGGGTTTTTTCATGCAGCCGGGCATTAACGATACTCAACGATGCAAAAGAGGCAAGAATGCTGATCTGCTCACAGGCTGTCGCATCAAAACTGCGGGGTCTGAAATCATTGAGGTAGAGGATTCCGACGATAGA
>JAUXIR010000006.1 GCA_030620915.1 Geopsychrobacter sp.
AGGTCGCAACCGCGTTAGCTACCCCGGCGCGCGCCAGGGCCAACTGGTCAAAATAACCCTCGACCAGAATCACCTCAGAGGCCTGACGGATCGCCTGTCGCGCGCCGTAGAGACCAAAGAGAATTTGGCCCTTATGGTAAATGGGCGACTCCGGCGAATTAATATATTTCGGCTGCCCGTCCCCCAATATCCGCCCGCCGAAGGCGACAATTCGACCACTTAAATCGTGAATCGGGAAGATCAACCGGCCCCGAAACAGATCATAGTCGCCATCACCCTTATCACGTCTACGGATCAAGCCGAGGGTACGCGCTTCGGCTAAATCGACTCCCTCTTGACGCAGATGAGCGGTCAACGCATCCCAGCGGTCAGGGGCATAGCCGAGCTGATATTCAGCCGCACTGGTGCGCCCATAGCCCCGTTTGTTCAGGTACTGCCGACAATCCTCGGCCTCCGGAGAGTCGATCAACTGGCGATGAAAAAACTCAGCCGCGATGGCATTAACCCGCTGCAGCCGTTCACGCTCCTGACGACGGCGATCTTCTTCGACAGAGAGTTTCCGCTCTTCGATATCGATCCCCATCTCGCCAGCGATTCGTTGCGCAGCCTCGGGAAAGTTGAGCCCTTCGATGCGCATCAAAAACTCGAAAACGTCCCCGCCGACTCCGCAACCGAAACATTTAAAGATCTGCCGGCCGGGATTAACACTGAACGAAGGCGATTTCTCGGTATGAAAGGGGCAAAGCCCAACATGATTCGCACCCGAGCGCTTCAGCTGTACGTAACGTGAGACCAGCTCGAAGATATCGAACCCGTCGCGCATTTGCTGAATCTTATCGTCCGGAATGCTCCCTATCATCAGTTACCCAACTCGGCGACGGTTATTTTCTCTCCCCCATGTTCCGCTGCCGCGGCATAAAATGCAGTCACACAACGCTGACCGGCCAGGTACTCACGGACCGCCTTGCGTAGCGCTCCGGTGCCGCTGCCATGAACGATCTCTATCTGCGCCAGACTAGCAAGCAATGCATCGTCGAGAAAACGTTCCAGGGTTTGCAGTGCCGGCTCGACCCGTTGACCGACCAACACCAGGCGCATTGCCTGGGCCTGCGGCGCGGCGGGAGCACTGACCTGCGGCGTTTTTTTATCACCACGCTCGGCAAAACGGCGCGGCGAGAAGGCTTCAAGCTGCAGCACCGACTGGCGCATCCGCTTGCCACCGATCTGCAGCTCAGCATCCTTCCCCTGAATCCGCTTCACCTCGGCAGTGACACCGAGTGGCAGGACCCGCACCAGCTCACCCACCTCAAGCGGTTGTTCGTTACTGCGCCTGACCCTTGCCTGCGCACGAAAAGGCTGGAGTTGCTGACGCACCTCATCGACCTGCGCGGCAAGAGCGACCTGCCCCTTGGCTCCGCTCTCGATACCGCCATCCACCTTGCGGCGTATGCTGCGCAATTGCCGGGTCGTATCAGCGATCAAACCTTCGGCCTGTTGCACGGCCTGCGCACGAACCCGCGCCTTTTGTTCTTGTAACTTCTGCAGCTGCTCGCGGCGCATCTGCCACAAGCGCCTGGCGTCTTCCCGTTCCAGCTCGACCTGCTGCCGCAGAGTATCGAGTTCCTGCCGGCGCCGGTTGAGACTGAGCAAGAGCTCGTTCCCCTCCTGCGGTTGCTCGCCAAGCAGTTGTTGCGCCCGACTTAACAACTGCTCAGGCATACCGAGTCGACTGGCGGTCGCCATCGCACTGCTGGCACCGGGGATGCCGTAATTCAGACGATACAACGGCAGAAGTGTCTCGGCATCGATCTCAACCGCCGCGTTCTCAACCCCGTCAGTCTCGGCGGCCCAGGCCTTAAGTTGCCCGAGATGGGTCGTCAGTACCGTATGGGCCCCGGCCTGCTGGAGCATCTCCAGGGCAGCAATCACCAGGGCGGCGCCCTCCGCCGGATCGGTGCCGGTTCCGGCCTCATCGAGCAGGATCAAGGCATTCTCGCCCGCCTGCTCAAGAATCTGCTTCAGACGACTCAAATGCCCGGAGAAGGTCGAAAGCTGCTCTGAAATACTCTGCTGGTCGCCAATATCGACGAACAGCTTTTCAAACAGACAGAGCCGGCTCCCCTCTGCACAGGGGATCGGCAAACCAGCCCGTACCATCAAGAGCAACAGGCCAAAACTCTTCAGGGCGACCGATTTTCCACCGGTATTGGGCCCGCTGATCACCAGGGTTCGTGAAGGCGGCAACAGACACAGGTCGATCGGGATTGCCCGCGAGGGTTCAATCTCGGTCCCATCGGTGACCATCAGCAAGGGATGCCGGGCCTGTCGCAGCTCAATCAACGGCTCGCTGACCAGTTGCGGCACACGACCGTCATACTCCTGTGCGAGGCATGCGGCAGCGAAACGCATGTCGAGACGGGCCAGCAGTTCTTCATTGTGCGCCAATTCAGAACGGTGCTGACGAACCAGATCGGTCAACTGCAGCAGAATACGCCGCTCTTCACGCTTCTCTTCCTGCAACAACTGCTGCAGGCGACTGTTGCCGGCCGAGACCAGCTCAGGCTCAAGGTAGAGAGTCTGGCCACTGGCTGATTCGTCATGAATCAAGCCCTTGATCTGGCCACGGTAGTCGGTCTTGAGCGGCACCACATAGCGCCCGTTACGTACCGTGATCAGTTGTTCCTGAAAACAGCTGGCACTCACATTTGCAGCGAGCAATTTTTCGAGTTGCTGCTTGATTCGACCGCGCAACTGGCGTAGCTCACGACGGATATCCCCCAATTCGAAGGATGCACTGTCTAACAGCTCGGCGCGCGGACCGATCGATTCCTGCAGGCGACGCAACAGGGCACTCAACGGGGTCAAGCTTGCGCACAGCTTCGCCAGTCGGCGCTGTTCATCCAGCGGGTCGGCCCAACTACGGCAACGGCCGGCGACTTCAACTGCCGCGCCGACGTCTTGCAACTGTTCGGCGGCAAGCAGGCTTCCGGAGGCGGCTGAACGTTCCAGAATCGTCTTCAGGATCCGATTGTCGACAAGCGGCGGCCTCCCCTCAGAGAGCAACGTCTGCGCTTCGACAACTTCTCCCAAGGCCAGAGCGACAGCCTCCTGCCCGGTCAGAGGCGTCAACAGTTCAGCCAAAAGTCGGCCCGGCAGTGAATCTGCGCGGGCCGCCAACAAACGGCGGACCGCATCAAATTCGAGGCGGGTAAAAGTGCTGGTTGAGATCTCCATCATCGGCTCAATTCAGCGCCAGATCCTTGCTGCTGGAAAATATCGTTTTCCCCAAGTGACTGAACGGCGGCGCCAGCTCAGCCTGATTGAGCTGCTGATTAAAATCACCCGGCAGATCAACAGCGCTTAAGGCAAACAGAATCAACGACAGCAAGACCACTCCCTGCGCCAGGCCGAAGATCGCACCGAGGATACGATTCAAGCCGGTCATCAACGTCAGGGTCGCAAAACGGTTGAGCAGGTATCCCAGCGCGCCAAAAACCAGCACGGTCAATAAGAACACCAGCAAAAAACTGATCGTCACGCAGAGCTGCGACGGCCAGTTAAACTGGCCGAGAAACCATTGGGACAAGGGAACATGGAGGTAAAAGGCGAGCAGACCGCCAACGACCAGTCCCAACAGGCTACAGACTTCGCGCAACAGACCGCGCAGCACCCCCTTGAGCAGGAAGATGCCAAGAATCACCAGTATCAGGATATCGACCAGCCCCATGATTTATCCTCCACCATCAGGGTCAGCAGGACTTAATGAATTGCAACAGACGAGATAGCGCGAGCAGATCCAGGAAACTTCAAACGCGAATAGCGGGGCTATGTGTCGAAATCCACCTGAATATGGGTCGGCCAACCTGTCTTGCCACAGCGGTTCGCTAAGTCAGCCGCCCTTAGCCTGCGAGCAATTCCTTAACCAGCTGATTGACCAGCTTGCCATCGGCGCAACCACGAGTTTTGGCCATGACCGGCCCCATAACCTTGCCCATATCCTTCGGCGAAGTCGCACCCGCCTCGGCGATCACCGCGGCAATGATTGTGCGTAGCTCCGCTTCACTTAACTGCGCGGGCAGATAAGCCAGCAGGATTTCAAGCTCGGCTTCCTCTTTTTCAGCCAGTTCAAGCCGATCATTTTCGCGATACATTTGTGCTGCCTCACGGCGCTGCTTGCCCTGCGTGGTAATCACTCCGACAATAGATTCATCGTCGAGGCTTTTGCCGGTCTCAATTTCCTTATTCTTTATCGCGCTGCGAAGTTGGCGTATGGTGGAGAGGCGGACGGAATCTTTGGCCCGCATCGCGTCTTTCATGTCATTGTTTAATTGGTCCTGAAGACTCATGGAACCCTCTGTGGCGGGAGTAAGAGATGGTCGCGAGCCACCCCAAAGGGGGCGTACCCGAATTTAAACGAATTTGACAGTATATGTATCTAACTGCCCGATTGCAAGGAGAAATGTAGTAAAGCAAACCATTTCAAGCGCATCCGCAAATCAGCGAGTCGAAATCCCCTGCAGCCAGATGCTATAATGGTGACTTCAAAACAGCTCGACGGAGCCTTCACAAGGATTGACGATGAAAAAATTATCCTGCCTATTGGTTGTCGCTCTCTGCCTACTACCATTCTCATCCGCATTGTCTCAGGAGAAGGAGAGTGCGGGCAGTTACGACCTCAGACCCTTCCATGCCTCTGCGGTGTCAGCCCCTTTCTTTAAAAATTCCTATGGCTATGCCTTTTTCCCCACCGTCGGCAAGGGGGGGATCGGCATTGGTGGCGCCTACGGTAAGGGCCAGGTCTATCGCAAGGGCAAGATCACCGGGACGGTTTCACTCTTCAAGCTGAGCCTTGGTTTCCAGCTTGGAGGTCAGGCCTTCAGCGAACTCATCTTCTTTGAGGACAAACACGCCTACGACAGCTTTACCAAAGGTTCATTTGAACTTGAGATTTCGGCTTCAGCTGTTGCGATTACCGCCGCCGCCCAGGCCACCGCCGGCACCGGCGGAGCCTCGGCTGGGGTCAGTGCCGGCCCCCAGACCGGGAAGCAGTTGGCCGGAGAGTATGTCAATGGCACTGCGATCTTTGTCCACACCAAGGGCGGGCTGATGTACGAAGCAGCAGTCGGCGGACAAAAATTTAAATTCCGGCCGTTGAAAAAGTAGTCCGACCGACCGGGTGCCGCTCACACATCTCAGCGTCACCCGGTCTGAACCATATTTTTACAATTCCTTGACAACCCCCTGACAACCTTTACCACTCAACCGTGTTTACTTGCAGCATCGAAGGCCGGCAAGAACTGCCGGCCCGCACCCTGTCTAAAGGAGATCAACATGAAATCGATGCTGAAGGTTCTATTCCCCCTACTGCTGCTGGCCCTGGCCTCTCCGGCCCTGGCCAGTCCCCTGGTCAACCTCAATCTCGACCTGGATCGTACCGTCCTGCCGGCCGGTCAATCCGAGAAGGCGATAATCAAGGTGCTGCTCGATGTGCCGCAGATCGCCGACAGCAGCCTGCGCCCACCGGTCAACCTGACGCTGGTTCTCGACCGCTCGGGCTCGATGAGTGGCCACAAACTGCAAAAAGCCAAGGAAGCGGCCATCGCCGCCCTGCATCGCCTCAGTGAACGTGATCTCTTTTCACTGGTGACCTACAATCACAACGTCACCACCCTGGTTCCACCCCAGAGCGCCGCGAACAGCGAATGGATCGAAGCGCGCATCCGCAGTATTGCCCCCGGTGGCAATACCGCGCTCTTCGGTGCGGTCAGTCAGGGGGCCGCAGAGGTCCGTAAGCACCAGGATGAAAATTTCATCCAGCGCGTGATCCTGCTCTCAGACGGCCTGGCCAACGTCGGTCCAAGCTCTGCCGCCGATCTCGGCCGCCTCGGCGCAGCCCTGCTCAAGGAAGGGATCTCGGTCACCACCATCGGGATCGGCAACGACTTCAACGAAGACCTGATGGTCCTATTGGCCAGTCGCAGCGACGGTAACCATTACTTTGTCGAGTCGAGCCGCGATTTACCGCGCATTTTCGCCGCCGAGCTGGGTGATGTCCTGAGTATTGCCGCCAGCAAGATCCGGATTGAAATCGAATGCCTGCCCGGCGTCCGCCCCCTGCGTATCATTGGCCGCGAGGGGATCATTCGCGGCAACCGCGTGCAGCTGCAGATGAATCAACTCTACGGTGGGCAGCAGAAATATGCTTTAATCGAGGTCCTGATTGAACCGGGATTTGCCGGGCAGAATCGCGAGATCGTGCGTGTCAACTGTCGCTATGAAAATGCCCTGACCAATAAAATGGAAAGGACTCTGCGCCTGGCCAGCGTCAGCTTCTCGCAACGCCAGGAAGAGGTCTTGCAATCCGCCAGCCGCCCTGTTCAGAAAGCCGTGGTCGAGAACGAGATGGCTGTCGCCCGTGACCGCGCGCTCGATCTCTATAACGCCGGACGCAAAGACGAAGCAGTGCAGGCACTTAAACAGAGCAGCATCAAGCTCAAGGCTCGCAGCGCAACCCTCGAGTTCAGCGATCTGGCCGAAGAAGCCAAATCACTCGAAGAAGATGCGGTAGAATTTGCCGCACCGAGCATCCCCAGTCCACGCAAGAAGGAGTTGCGCTCGGAAAGCTACAAGGTGCGCAGACAACAGAAAAACTGAGAATCAGAAACGTGAGGCGTGAGGCGTGAGGCGACTCAAGGGCTGAGAAGGAATAGTTGTCAAGTTATGAACCGACCAAAACTGATCATCGCCGCCTGGCTGCTGCTACTGGTTCCGACCCTGCTGCTTGGGGTCGGGGCCTGGCAGCTGCTTAAAAGCGAGAGCGAACGCTTTGCCCAGCGCGAACTGCAGACGGCCGCCGCGCGGCTGGCGACGGTTGCGGGCAACATCGAACTGGCGGTTGCCGAGGTCGAAGACGGCCTGATGCAACGCTTGATCAGCTTTGAGGGTGGCGACCTGGCGCAACTGCTGGCTGATTGGCGACAGGAGAACCCGCTGGTCCGCAATGTCTTTATCTGGCAACCCGGCAGCGGGCTGACCTATCCCAACCCCGAAATGCCCGCCAGCGATGAGGAACAGATCTTCATCCGGCGCTACCTGCCGCTCTTCTCCGGCGAACTCGACTGGCAACAACCGGTCGCAGACCGGATGCCGGCAGCAACGCCATCGGCAGCGAACAGGATTGCCGCCGACTCGATCCTCAGCGAACGCAAGGAACTGCGCCAGCTTGCCAGCAGGGCGCTGATCGCCAGCGAGTCGAGCGCTGCGCCTGGAGCCACCGGAGTCATGGGAGAGGGCGGTTGGCGGAGTTGGTATGCCGATGACCAGCTCCATCTGATTGGCTGGTACCAGCCCGCAGATGGGATCCAGCTCTACGGCGTTGAACTCGAAATGATGGCGCTCTTAAGCCGCCTGCTCGGCTCGCTCAGCCCCGCAATCGACGGCAACGAAAGCCTGGCACTATTCGATGGCAGCAACCATATCTTCCACCAGAGCGGGGCCTTCGAAATTACCGCGCAGAGCAACCCTTCCGCCAGTCGCAGCCTCAGTGGCCTGCCCCACTGGAAACTCAACATCTACACCGGCAGCGGTGAGAAGACCCCTGAATCCGCTTTCCTGTTGATCGGGAGCCTGCTGACCGGCAGTTTTGTTGTCGCCATTCTGCTCGGCGGGTCCTTGCTGCTCTGGCAGGCCGTGCGCAATCATCGCGATGCGCGGCAAAAAACCTCCTTCGTCTCCAACGTCTCCCATGAACTGAAAACCCCGCTGACCACGATCCGCATGTACGCGGAGCTCCTCGGCGAAGGCAAGATCGACTCGGCACAGAAGCAACACAGCTATCTGCAGACGATCATCCGTGAAAGTCAGCGTTTGACCCGCCTGGTGAATAACATTCTCGATTTCAGCCGGCTTGAGCAGGGCCACAAAACCTTCAACTATTCCGACTTCGATTTGATTGAGCTGCTTGAGGATATCCTCTTGCAGCAGTCGTTACGACTCGATGAAGCCGGACTCAAGCTTATCAAACAGCTCGAAACTGACCCCTTGCCGATTCACGGTGATCGCGATGCCATCGAACAGATCCTGCTCAACCTGATCGACAATGCGATCAAGTATGCCGCCCAAGGTGGCGAGCTGATTGTCGACCTCAGGAGTAACCCAGACAAAATAGAGCTGAGTCTGACCGATCGAGGGCCGGGAATTCCGAGCAGTCAGCGACAGAAGATCTTCGACAAATTCCACCGCCTCGACAGCTCACTCACTAGTTCTCAGCCCGGTGCCGGTCTCGGGCTGAGTATCGCCCGTCAACTGGCGCGTGGCATGGGAGGAGAGCTGAGATGTACAGCAAGGGAGACCGGCGGAACCTGCTTCTGCCTGAGCCTGCCGCTAGACAAGGAGCCATCATGAACGCACCACTGATCCTGATCGCCGAGGATGATGCCAGCCTGCGTCAGGGACTGATCGACCTGCTGGAAGCCGAAAGTTACCGGGTCTGCGCTGCAGCCGATGGCCGTCAGGCCCTGGAACTCTACGACCGGGAAAAGCCCGACTTATTACTGCTGGATGTGATGATGCCGGAAATGAGCGGTTTCGACCTATGCCGTGAGATTCGCCGCAACGATCAGGAAACCCTGATCGTCATGCTGACGGCCAAGGGAGAGGAGATCGACAAGGTGGTCGGGCTCGAACTGGGAGCCGATGACTATGTTACCAAACCCTTCGGACTCCACGAACTGCGGGCGCGCATCGCCGCGGTATTGCGCCGCCGCACAGCGAAAAAGGTTCAAGGCAAAGAACTTCCGCAACGGTTTTTATTCGGCCAGGCAGAGATCGACCGCAAGGCCTTTACTGCCGAGCTCAACGATGTCTGCCATAAATTAAGTGCCAGAGAACTGAGCCTGCTGGAATGCTTCCGCGCCGCCACCGGCGAGGTGCTGTCACGCAACGACCTGCTCAATGCCGCCTGGGGTATCGACTACTTCGGCACCACTCGCACCCTCGACCAGCACATTGTCCAACTGCGCAAGAAGATCGAACCCAACCCGACCCAGCCCGAAACCATCGAAACCGTGCACGGTATCGGCTATCGCTATAAAGGCTGAAGGCCTCGGCCGGATTAGTGAGATCGATTGTGGCCAGCAACAGAATGAGCAGGATCCGGTAATGAGATCATCTGGGTACGAAAGGATTTGGAAAACTGCCGATTGATGATAGCATGGCATTTATTGAAACCTGTTTTTACCAAAACTAATCACTGCCCATGGAATCACGATGAAAAAAACCTTTAAAATGACCCACCCCAAGCTCAAAGTTCCCCGGCTTGTCGAAGCCATCAAACACGAAGTTAAGAAATACATAAAAAGAGAACGCAGAAAGACCCTGCCCCCCAACGTCGATTTCTGGGATTTCGACTGCCGGTTCGGCGCCGATGAAGCGACCAGTGAGGTTATCCATGTGGCCGAGATCAATAAGTATATCTCTCAGGCCGAATCACAACAGCTCGAAGCCTTTTACCTGGAAATCCTGGTCAAACCTGGTCATCGAACCAAAAAACCCAAGGATGTGCAGCAAATAACGGGGGAAGATCCGGCAATTCAGGACAAAGAGAACCTAGAGTAGCAATACGATCCCGCCAAATCGGTATGCTCCAAACAATAACGCCCCAACCTGCACTCAAGGTTGGGGCGTTATTAATTCATCTATAGAGTTTCAGCCACTCAAATCAGGATTGGCGTTGCTCCACCTTGTCGCAGATATAGGCCCCGATGGGAAGCGCCGAAGTCGCTGCCGGTGAGGGCGCATTGCAGACGTGCAGGCTGCGCGGACTTTCGGCAAAAAGGAAATCATGCACCAGGCTGCCGTCACTCGTCACCGCCTGGGCGCGGATGCCGGCCGGATAGGGGCGCAGGTCGGTTAAGGCCAGTTGCGGGCAGTATTTGCGCACCAGCTCCAGGTAGCCGCGCTTCCAGAGCGAATTTTTCATCTCACATAAGCCCGAACGCAGATGGGTGCGCATGACCCTCCAGAAGCCCGGATAACTGAGATTCTCCCAGCTGTCACGTAAGGAGAAGTTGAACCGCCCGTAGCCTTCGCGCTTCCAACCAACGACTGCATTCGGCCCCACCGTAACACTGCCATCGATCATGCGGGTCAGATGCACCCCTAAAAAGGGCAGCTCAGGGTCAGGAATCGGGTAGATCAGGTGGGAAACGATATCGTTGTAGGCCGGCGGCAGCTGATAATATTCGCCGCGGAAGGGCACAATCCGAAAATCGGCTTCAATTCCGAGCATCTCCAAAACCCGGTCGGCCATCAGACCGGCGCAACTGATCAGGAATCCCCCTCTGATGCGCTCCCCACCGTATACAACTTCGATGGAATTCTCATCCTCATAGAGCGCCGTCACGACCGCAGAGAACAGCACTTCACCGCCCAGAGCGGTAAATTCGGCGAGGAGAGCATCGGTGACCTTCTGGTAATCAACAATACCGGTCGCTGCTACCCGCAGGGCGCCCAAACCGGCAATATTCGGTTCGGCGGCTTTCAACTCTGCCGCACTGAGCAGCTCGACTTCGATCTCATTCTGCCGACAACGCTCAGCCAGCGCCTCCATCCGTTCAACTTCAAGCGGACTGGTCGCGACCAATAACTTTCCGCAACGCCGATAGGGGATCTTGTGCCGTTCGCAGAACGCGACCGTCGCCTCTGCTCCTTCGCGGCAGAACCGGGCCTTGAGGCTCCCCGGAGCATAGTAGACGCCCGCATGGATCACCCCGCTGTTGTGTCCGGTCTGATGACGGGCGGCCCCGGCCTCTTTTTCAAGGAGCAGAATTCGCGCAGAAGGGAAGCGCTGCTTGAGCTGCAGAGCCGTCGATGCGCCGATAATTCCGCCACCAATCAGCAGATAATCATAGAAAGTCTGCATCATTCATCCGTCGGAATCTCATGCTTGTCACCCAGGTAATCACGCTGCAGCTGATGAATCGCAGCGGGCTCGCCGATGATGGTCATGCGGTCATGCTCCTGCAGCAGCGTATTGGATCTTGGCACCATCATCTCGTCACCCCGGCGCAGCAGCGCGACCAGACTTCCCTCAGGAAGCTTGATCTGAGCAAGGCTGCGGCCGATCAGTTGCGCGGTCGGCCCTTCATCCTGCAACACCAGCGACAGGCAATTCTCGTCGCGCAGCAACAACTCCTTGATATCCTGCTCATTACTGGTGCGCTGCCAGAGTTCGGCGAATCCTTCGTTTTCGACCAGCCCGGCAATCTGGGCCAGCAGACGCAGATGGAGTGCGGGGTTATCTTCGGGACTGATCAAGAAGAAGACCGCGTGCACCAGTTGACTGTCGTGGGTTCCGGGATTAAGCGGGTGTGGCACATCGATCTTCAATCCGCGCGGGGCGCGCACAATCGCCAGCAGCGCATGATCGATCCCCTCGGTCCGAAAATGGGGCAAGGCCACACCGCGCGCCACCGGGGTCGCACCGATGCGCGTCCCCTCCAGAAACTGCTCACCGATCTCCTTAGGGAAGTGACCGAGCCTCTCGGCGAACCAACCCGACACGACTTCGACGGCCTCCTCGAAGGTGGTACGCTCCTCCAGCGTGACGACGTGGCTGCCGGCGATGATCTGATCGAAGGGGTCCTTCTGGCGCAGCCCCTTCTCTTTCATGATCTCACGCAGTTCATAGTCGAGCCCCTGCTGGCTGAGACGTCCGAGCCGGGCAAAGATATGAAAGATCGCGCCACTCCGCTGGACCTTGAGCCGCGCATAGCTGCGGTACCAGAGAGTGCCGATAAAGATCAAACCCACCGAGAAAAGGGTCGGCAGCCAGCCCATCTCGGCGATGAACCAGATCGGTGCAAAGATGCCGATCAGTTGCATCCAGGGGTAAAAAGGCGAGCGGTAACCGGGGTCATAACTGTCCAGACCACTCTCACGCATGACAATAACGGTGAAGCAGATCAGCGCGAACATCAGCAACTGAAAGGCACTGGCCAGTTTGGCGATGCGCAGCGGGTCGAGAAACAGCAGAATCAGGACGATACTACCGACAGTGACCAGGATAGATAACACCGGTACCCCGTCCCGTAGACGACTGAAAGCGGGCGGCAGCAAATCATCGCGTGAAAGCGCCAAGGGATAGCGCGAAGCACTCATGGTACCCGCGTTGGCGACACTGATAAAGGCCAGCACCGCTGCAAAGGAGAGGAGATAGAGCCCGGGTTTACCGAAGAAGACCGCCGTGGCATCCGCGACCGGCGTCATGGTCGCGGCGAGTTGCTCCATCGGCAGAACGCCAACCATGATGGTCGTCCCCAGGCCGTAGACCAGCAGCGCCGTCAAAAGTGACAAGAAGACGCCACGCGGTAAATTTCTTTCCGGATCCTTCACTTCTTCCGACAGAGAGGTCACCGTGGTCACGCCAACGTAGCTTATATAGACGAGCCCGGCGGTGGAGATAATCGAATCAAAACCGGCATCAAAAAAACCGTCAAAATGAACCGGCTCGATACTCGGCAGGCCGCCACCGATAAAGCCGGCCAACAGAGCCAGTAAAAAGAAGACCAGATAGATCTGCAGACGACCGCTCTTTTTAGAGCCGAACAGGTTCAGAACCCCGATAGCCAGGGCCAGCACAACCGCCAGGCTGCGGATATGCCCTTCGCCGATCTCGGGAATAAACAGGGCGAGATAATAGCCCATCCCCATCAGGGCAAAGGAAACCTTGAGGATAAGCGCCAACCAGGTGCCCATTCCACCGATGGTACCGAAAAGCGGCCCAAGGCTGCGATCGAGGAAATAATAGACCCCTCCAGCCTTTGGCATAGCGGTACAGAGTTCAACAATGCTGAACATGGCGGGCACCAATGGGATAGCCGCCAACATGTAGGCCAGCACCATCGCCGGACCGGCCTGAGAAGCAGCGATCCCCGGCAGCAAGAAAAAACCCGCACTCAGGGTGGTGCCGGTGGCGATGGCGTAGACGCTGAAGAGTCCAAGCTCTTTTTTCAGTTTGTGCTGTTTTCGAACTGGGGGCATTCCGACCTCATTGCATTCAATAGCAAAGACAGGAGAAAATAGAGCATAACATAGAATTTCAGGCCCCCGCAGTGAGAAACAGAGCGGACAAAACATAAAAAACCGGACTCCTTTCGCAAGAGCCCGGTCCAGCGCTAGTTCAGTTTTTTTCTATCACCACCGGAGAAACCTAGTCCAGATGGGTGTCATACTCTTTCGGATGCTTGAGGTATTCCTCGTAATTCATCTTGAAGCCATGGGTCATCTCGGTGCATGCGCTACGAGCCCATGATTCCACATGGCCCTTGACATCAACCTCGACCATCTCGGCGCCACAGCCGGTCACGCGCCCGGCGATATGCTTGTCGGTATTTTCGACCCAGAGCAGCTGACCATCACTGAAAAGCTGACACATCCCCATATATTCGGTGTGGTTCATAAACTCCTCCTTCTCGCTGTGGGCAGAGGTCCGAACGCCTTATGCAGAGCGGGAGGATTAAGGTCGGGCGGCTACCCGGGGAAGCTCTTTTTACACCATCATTATACGCCTCCTGGGTCAAAAAGAGCAAAGAGAAGAGGCTGAGAAACCCGGAATATTCAATCCCTAATGCCTCCTGTCATACGGAGGAACTGGCGCAG
>JAUXIR010000242.1 GCA_030620915.1 Geopsychrobacter sp.
AAAATAAAACGCTGGTTTTTGGTTAGCGAAAAAAGGATTGAATTTTGAAAAAGCTTTCTGTTTCCGCCCTTCAGTTTAACCTTTCGGTCGGTAATATCAATGCAAACCTTGAAAAAGGTTTTGCCGCCCTGCGTCGGGTTGCGGTGCAGGGTGCGCAATTAGCCGTCCTGCCTGAGATGTGGAGTTGTGGCTACGATTACCGGAATCTGGCCGATCTTGCGCAACGGACACCCGAGGTTCTGGAGCGCTGGCAGCAGGTTTGTCGCGAGACCGGGCTGGTCAGTGTCGGCAGCCTTCCCGAATCTGATCGTGGTCAGATCTACAACACCGCCTACGTTATCGATCGGGGTGAACTCGTCGGTAGCTATCGAAAGTTGCACCTGTTTTCAACCATGCAGGAAGATCGTTTTCTGGCCGCGGGAAACGGAACTTTAGTGGCGGAGACCTCTCTCGGAAGGCTGGGAATCGCCATCTGTTACGATCTGCGATTTCCAGAACTCTTCCGCAAGCTGGCACTTGCAGGTGCCGAGATCATCTGTCTGCCGGCCGAGTGGCCGAAACCGCGCCAGGAACATTGGAATGCCCTGTTGCGTGCCCGGGCGATTGAGAACCAGCTCTTTCTGGTCGCGACGAACTGTTGCGGGGTGCAGGGGAAACTCGATTTTTTCGGCCACAGCCAGTTGATTTCGCCCTTGGGTAATCTTTTGGCCGTTGCCGGTGAAGAGGAGACTGAATTGATGGCCGAATTTGATTTTGCTGAAATGGAGCAGTATCGCAAGCAGATCGATACCCTCGGTGATCGGCGGGCCGATATCTACGGCACGCCTTAGAGGCGTGAGGCGTGAGGCGTGGGGACCATCGCGCGCTCGTCTCAGGGTTCAGAAAGAGGCTGGGCGTCGCGGCGGTACTGTAAGGGGACCTGGTCGAGGCTGTCGACAAACTGCAGAGAGCCCTCGCCATCGACATAGAGGTAGCGGGTCTCCTTGGCCGTTCGGGACGGGGGAGCCGCTGGAGATTTTTTGTTGGCTGTAATCATGCGCGCCACCGAGTCATTGTCGGTCAGACCGAGCAGGCGGCTGCGAAAATCGACGTAGAATTCGTGTACTTCGGCATAGCCGGGGACCGGCAGCTCGACGCGCAGCAGAACCTGGTCGAGAGCAGTCAAAAGCAGCAGGGAAAAGAGGCCCCAGATGAACCAGCGGGTCATTTTTAGCATGTTCAGTTTATCCTTCGCAAAAGTGCTCCCATACTACCCGTATCATGTTGTTGAACTCAAGCCGGATTCGCGGCAGCGGGTTTCTTTTTGACCGGTGCTGTGGTAAAAGTTTCAGCTGCTTTCTACCTTTTTACAGGAGTTCAGATCTCGATGAGTGCACAAGAATACGACATCATTATTATCGGCGGTGGCCCGGCCGGCATGACCGCCGGACTCTACGCCTCGCGCGCCGAATTGAAGACCCTGCTGCTTGAAAAAATGATCATGGGTGGTCAGATGATGACCACCACCCGGGTTGAAAACTGGCCCGGTTATCCCGGCGGCATCGACGGCCCCGAACTGATGATGCGCTTTCAGGAACACTGCGTCGAGTTCGGCCTCGAGACTGCAACCGGTGAAGTCGAAAGGATCGAAGACCTGGGCAAGCAGAAGCGTCTGCTGATCGATGGTAAGGAATATCTGTGCAAGGCGGTGATCATTGCCACCGGTGCCAATCCGCGCAAACTCGGGGTTGAGGGTGAAGAGGGGCTGGTCGGTCGCGGGGTTTCTTACTGTGCCACCTGCGACGGGGCCTTCTTCCGCAATGTGCCGATCGCAGTGATCGGCGGAGGGGATACGGCCGCCGAGGAAGCGATCTTCCTGACCCGTTTCGCCAGCAAGGTCTATATGGTGCATCGCCGCGATGAGCTGCGGGCGACCAAAATCCTGCAGACCCGAGTGCTTGAGAACGACAAGATTGAAATGATCTGGGACTCGGTAGTTACGGGTCTCGATTCCGATAACACCGGTCTGACCGGCATTAAGGTCGAAAACCTGAAGACCGACGAACAACGTCAGCTTGAAGCCGTCGGCATGTTCGTCGCCGTCGGTGTGACCCCGATCACTCAGTTTCTGGGTGGAATCGTTGAGCTGGATGAGAGTGGCTATGTCAAGGCCGGCGAAATTACTCACACCTCGGTGGCTGGAATCTTTGCCGCCGGCGATTGCCGCACCAATATTCTCAAGCAGGTTTCGACCGCAGTCGGTGATGGGGCCGTTGCCGCGACTCAGGCCGAAAAATATATCTCTGAACTGTGAGGAGTTAGGGGGGAGGAGTTAGGCGTAAAGGCTCATGGAAAGAGTTTTTGACTTTCCTCCTCACTCTTCACGCCTCACACCTCACGATTAACACAAATGGAGGGGGATTTTAATGTTGGCAAAAGTGACATCCGGTGCACTGATCGGTATCGACGCCTACCCGGTTGAAGTCGAAGTCGATATCGCCCAAGGCTTACCGCAGTTTTCGACCGTCGGCCTCCCTGAAGGGGCGGTCAAGGAGAGCAAGGATCGCGTCAAATCTGCGATCAAGAACTCCGGCTACGATTTCCCGACCCGTCGCATCACAATCAATCTCGCTCCCGCTGACATCCGTAAAGAAGGCGCCGCCTTCGATCTGCCGATCGCTATCGGTATCCTCTGTGCCACCGGTCTGGTTGATGCCAGGGCCCTCGATAATTTCGTGCTGATGGGCGAGCTGTCCCTGGATGGGCGGATCAAGCCGGTCCATGGGGTGCTGCCGGTCGCCATTGCGGCACAGAGTTGGCGGAAAGAGGCCTTGATCCTGCCACGCGAGAACGCCGCCGAGGGTGCGGTCGCCAAGGGTCCGGCGATTTACGCCGTCAGCGATCTCGGACAGGTGGTGGCGCTGATCAACGGTGAGATTGAAATCTCACCCTATTGCAGCCAGGCAGAGACCCTCGAATCGGTACCCGCGGGCGGGAGTGACGATTTTTCCGAGGTGCGGGGCCAGGAACAGGTCAAACGCGCGCTTGAGGTCGCGGCCGCCGGCTCACATAATATCTTGATGAGCGGCCCGCCCGGCAGCGGCAAGACCATGCTCGCCCGCCGTCTGCCGACCATTCTGCCCGATTTCTCCTTTGAAGAAGCGCTTGAAACCACCAAGATCCATTCCGTTGCCGGCCTGCTCTCACGCCACAACGCCCTGGTCCGTCAGCGCCCTTTTCGTTCACCCCACCATAGTATCTCCGACGCCGGCTTGATCGGTGGCGGCAGCTATCCGCGACCGGGAGAGGTATCGCTGGCCCATCGCGGAATTCTGTTTCTCGATGAATTCCCCGAATTCAAGAAGAATGTGCTGGAGATGCTGCGCCAGCCGCTTGAGGACGGACAGGTCTCGATCAGCCGCGCCGCCCTCAGTCTGACCTTTCCGGCCAACTTCATGCTGGTCGCGGCAATGAACCCCTGTCCCTGCGGTTTCCGCGGCGATACTGCTCACGACTGCACCTGCACCCCGCCGCTGCTCCAGCGCTACCGTAGCCGACTCTCCGGCCCGCTGCTCGACCGCATCGACCTGCATATCGAGGTGCCGCGCGTGCCGCACAAGGATCTGACCGATCAAACCCCAGCCGAAGATAGTGCCACCATCCGCCAGCGGGTCAATCGCGCGCGCCGGATCCAGCGCGAGCGCCTCACCCCATGTGGCCTGCACGCCAACAGCCAGATGCAGGCGCGACATATCCGGCGCTTCTGTAAACTGGATCAGCAGGGGGATAGCTTGCTCGAACAGGTCACCGACAAGCTCGGCCTCTCGGCACGCAGCTTCACTCGTATCCTCAAGCTGGCGCGCACCATCGCCGACTTGG